>JADKCL010000053.1 GCA_016718825.1 Bacteroidota bacterium
AATCGCTCTGGCATACCGATGGCATTCGCTGTGAAGGCACAAACATATTGCAGAACAACGGTCGAAGTGCATGGCAGGAAGTCAATCACGTTCATTTCCATATCATTCCTCGATTTACAGGAGATGACTTCAAGATTAAGTATGAAGCCAAACGTCCTACGCGCGATGCGCTAAATCAGCTCGCGGATAAAATCAAAATGCAATTGCAGGAATCGAAATAACACACCTAGCAAGGTGCCATCAGCATCGATCTATCACATTTGACTATTTCTGCACGCAAGAAATTAACAAAAGGCGAAAGAACAATGCACCCCAACAGAATCTACAAAATCATCTTCGCCAGCGTCTATCCGCTCTACATCAAAAAGGCGGAGCGAAAAGGCCGCACCCAAAGAAGTGGACACGGTCATCTTTTGGTTGACGGGTTATGACCACGAAACGATGCAGGCGCAAATCGACAAACGGAGCGATTTCGAGACGTTTTTTGCGGAGGCGCCTGCCCTGAATCCCAACGTGTCCAAGATCACGGGGGTCATCTGCGGCTACCGCGTCGAAGACATTGAAGATCCCGTCATCCAGAAAATGCGCTACCTCGACAAGCTGATCGATGAATTGGCCAAAGGGAAGAAGATGGAGAAGATTTTGAGGGAGTGAAGATCGTCCATCCATTCGGAGGTATGGATTTCACCAGTTGATGCCTTGCTTCTACCCGGGATTTTTCGACTGAAAGAAAAAGGCAGCCCCCAAAAGAGCTGCCTTTTCCATATCCTTCCTTCAAACCGAATCCTCAAACCCGATCCAGCTCCATCACCTTGTTCCAAGCAGCCACAAAATCAGCGACAAATTTGGCCGCAGCATCCGACGAAGCATACACCTCCGCCAAGGCGCGCAGCTCCGAATTGGACCCGAAGATCAGGTCCACCCTTGTACCCGTCCATTTGACGGTGCCGGTTTTGCGGTCGCTGCCTTCGAAGTGGGTTTGGGCATCGGAAGTCGCCTTCCAAGTGGTGCGCAAGTCGAGCAGGTTCACGAAAAAGTCATTCGTGAGTGCGCCGGGGCGTCCCGTGAAGACGCCATTGGCCGAAGCGTCCCAATTCGCGCCGAGCACGCGCAGGCCGCCGACGAGGACGGTCATTTCGGGTGCGGTGAGCGTGAGCAGCTCCGCCTTGTCCACAAGCAATTCCTCCGCCGAAGTTTTGTGCTTGGATTTGAAATAGTTGCGGAATCCGTCGGCTGCGGGTTCGAGCACCGCAAACGAATCGACATCCGTTTGGTCTTGCAAGGCGTCCACGCGCCCGGGCGTGAAGGGGACATTCACCGAATTTCCGCCTTGCTGCGCGGCCTTTTCGATAGCGGCACAGCCTCCCAACACGATCAAATCGGCCATGGAAACGTATTTTCCGCCGGAATTGAAAGCAGCTTGAATCCCTTCGAGCGTTTTCAGGATGGTCGCCAATTGCGCGGGTTGATTCACTTCCCAGTCCTTTTGCGGCGCAAGCCGGATGCGGGCCCCATTGGCACCACCCCGTTTGTCGGAGCCGCGGTAGGTCGAAGCCGAAGCCCAGGCGGTCGTGACCAATTGTGCCACGGTCAGTCCGGAGCCGAGAATCTTGGTTTTAAGGGCCGCAATATCGGATGCATCGATCAGCGGTTGCTTCACCGCCGGCAACGGATCCTGCCAAATCAGCACTTCCGCAGGCACTTCGGCTCCCAAATAGCGTGCAATCGGACCCATGTCGCGGTGAGTGAGCTTGTACCATGCGCGGGCGAATGCGTCGGCAAACTGATCGGGATTGTCGTGAAAACGGCGGGAGATTTTTTCGTATTCGGGGTCGAATCGGAGCGCGAGGTCAGTGGTGAGCATCGTCGGCGCATGGCGCAAATTGGGGTCGTGGGCATCGGGAACCGTCGCTGCGCCCATGCCATGTTTCGGCTTCCACTGATGCGCACCCGCCGGACTTTTGGTCAATTCCCATTCGTAGCCGAAGAGATTCCAAAAGTAATTGTTGCTCCAGCGCGTCGGTGTGGTCGTCCAAGCACCTTCGAGGCCACTTGAAATCGTATTGACTCCGACGCCGCTGCCCATGGTATTGTGCCAACCAAGTCCTTGCAAGGCAATGTCTGCCCCTGCGGGTGCCGGACCGACATATTTGTTGGGGTCGCCAGCGCCGTGGGTTTTGCCGAAGGTATGTCCGCCAGCGATCAGGGCCACGGTTTCTTCGTCGTCCATCGCCATGCGGCCAAAGGTTTCGCGGATGTCGCGGGCGGCCAACAGCGGATCAGGATTGCCATTTGGGCCTTCGGGATTCACATAAATCAGCCCCATTTGCACAGCACCCAGCGGATTTTCCAATTCGCGGTCGCCCGTGTAGCGCTGATCTGCGAGCCATTCACCCTCTGGACCCCAATAAATGTCTTCTTCGGGTTCCCAGACGTCTTCGCGTCCGCCGCCGAATCCGAAGGTTTTGAAGCCCATCGACTCGAGTGCACAATTGCCCGCGAGGATCATCAGGTCGGCCCACGAGATTTTTTTGCCGTATTTCTGCTTGATCGGCCAAAGCAGCAACCGTGCCTTGTCCAGGTTCACATTGTCGGGCCAACTGTTGAGCGGGGCGAAGCGTTGCGAGCCTGAACCTCCGCCGCCGCGACCGTCGGAGATGCGGTAGGTGCCCGCGCTATGCCAAGCCATTCGAATGAAAAATGGCCCATAATGTCCGTAATCGGCCGGCCACCATTCTTGGGAGTCGGTCATCAGGTCCACAATGTCCTTTTTGACAGCGGCGAGGTCGAGCGATTTGAATTCGGAGGCGTAGTCAAAATCGGGCCCCATCGGATTGGACAGTGCCGAATTTTGCCGAAGAATGTTCAGCCTGAGCATATTCGGCCACCAATCGTTGTTGCGCGGACCGCCGCCAGCTTTGTGTTTTAAGGCCCCGCCATGAAACGGACATTGGCCTGCAGATTCTTTAGATGTATTGTTTTCCATCGGAGTGACGAATTATTTTTTGATTTGGTTAAATCTACTGAAAAGGGGAGATAGTTGGGCATCAAAATGAGGCCCCACCGCGAACCTTTGCCGCTGTATTTTGGCCACGAAGACACGAAGGCACAAAGTTAAGTAAGCTTTCTTCGTGCCTTTGTGTCTTCGTGGCCAATTCACAAAACCTTTAAAACCAGCTCTTTTGCACTTCCCGCGGACGAACGACGGGGTCTTTGGGCACAAAATCGATGTCGAGGTATTCCAGTTTGCCTTTGGGCGAAATCTTGAGCAGCAGGCTTTGGTAGGGTTTGAATTCGAAGTTTTCCGTGATCGAATGGCCGTTGACATTGAGGGTTAATTCCCGGAAAATGGAGGACTGCATGATCGATTGCCCGCAATAGACGGGGTATTGGAGGTCCTTGGCGAGGGGTTGCGCAAGGAAAATCAGGTGGCTGCCATTTTTTTCGACGCGGCACCAATGTTCGGGAATGCTGTCCCCTTGGATCAACGGCGGATTTTGGGCGACACCTTCGAATGCATTTTTGACATTTTTGAGCCCAGCCAATTCTTGTTGCATGTGAAGGTATTCATCTGACTTTGAATGGCCCGGCTGCTTGGGGATTCGCTTCAGGCAAATCGGGAAACCCATTCGCGCCAACTCCACCAACCTGCGCATCGCCCGAATGTCCATGTATTCGACGTCGATGTAGAGGCTGGAAAATTGGGCGTCGCCAACGGTGAGTTTTCCGTTTTCAAGCTTGGCCTGCTCCAAAAAATGGCCATTGATCCACAGCGGATGGTAGCCCTCCAATTCCTGCGGAAAGTGAACGTAGCGCATTTCATATTCGCCCCAAACCCAAACGCGGCGGCGTTCCTGCGGCAATCCCCCCTTCATCACGGCATCCTCGTAAGGCAGATAAACAGCGACATCCGAATAGGTCCGGCCCCGCTCCATCCATCCCGAGACTTTTCCGACATAGGCATTAAAAGCGGGCAATTCCGGCTCCAAGCTGCCGCCCGGCCCGAAATAAGTCGTCGCGAAAAAGGTGCAAGTGTCGGATCCCTTGGGATTGTAGGGCATGCCGTGGTAAAAATGATGGTTGACGCCCTGCGCAAACATCGCATCGGCCACCATTTTCAAATCCGCGGTTTGCTCCTGCCGCAAATAGGTCGAGGGAAAGCCATACATACAAGTAAAGGTCTCCGAAGACACCATTCGCTTGCCCGACAATGCCGCCGCCGAACTCACAATTTTGGAATAATTGGGATCGTTGAGCATGCATTCGGTTTCGGGAATGTCCACCAGCGAATAGGCCTTCATCACGTCCGTGGGCGTGCCGAGGCATTGCACACGCGACCATGCACCGAGTGCGCGGCACTTGCGCACGTAGGGCTTGAAGAATCCGTCGAGCACAAGGTCGCCGAGGTGCATCATGTAGTCATAGCGCACATCCGGAAAGGAATCGAGGCCCTTGTCCATGTAGGGGATGATGTCATAGCCCATTTTTTGCCGAAAGGTTTTGTCAAAATCCTTGGTCCAAACCTTGAGCTTGTCGTTGAGTTTGATTTCCCAGGAGTCGGTAAAAAGTGCGGATTTGGAGCCTTTGAGCGGTTCTGCGAGGGCCTTGGCGATGGGTTCGGCAAATAGCTGAAAGGCATTGCTGTCCAAGTGGTTGATGACGAGCGGGATCTTTGGCCATTCCCAGGCGAATGTCAGCGTCTGCCGGAAGGCCGTGTCGCCATAGACCTGCGTCGTGTATTCCTTCCCGATGTTGCTGCCCGCGACCGGCCACGCGCTGCCAAAAGTAAAATCGCAGGCCAATCCGATGGAATCCGCGTAGCGTTTGGTATAGGTCACGACCTCTATCCATTCGGGGCTCAGCCATTTTTGCGCGGTCGTATCCTTGGGATAAAAGCGGTTGTATTTCCGCGCATACATGTCCTGGTAGCGGTACAGCGGATAAACCCAGGCGATTTCGACCCCGCCGAAGTTGTTGGCCTTGGCCCAATCGAGTTGGTGCTTGACATCCGGCTTTTTGATTTCCGTGGCAAACCACCACCACCGCGTGGCAGGGAGGGAATTGGGATAGAACTGCGCAGTGTGAGAGGGAGTGTGAGAGCGAGGAGGAGTTTGATTGTGCGCGACATGGCAGGCGGAGAGCGCCAGAATAGCGAAGCTGATGAAGAGGACAACGAGATTTCTGCCATTACGCATTTTCCAGGGCGTTTTAGAATTCGTTGAATTTAGGGAAAAAGCTGGGGTTTTGGATTGGCTTTACTCGCAATTCTGGGCATCGGTACTTGGTGCTCCTTGCGAACCCTTTGCGCGCGGTGCCTGTCCCGCTTGCGGGGCGTTTTCATCGTCCGTTTGAATCCCAGCCGAATCAACAACGTCCGTTCGGTAAATGATGAAGAAAATTCCGTTTTACGCCGTTCTTGGCCGAAAAGCCATTCTCAATTCCCAGAAAACCAATCCGCCAACGATCATCGCCTCCCCAACAAAATAGGCCATTCCCCAAGCTGTGACATCCCCCGAAAAGAAGAAAACCATCACCAATGTGAAGACACAATAGGCAAGGTTTGCAAAAGCGATCATTTTCAGGAACAACTTCCAATTGGCAGGCGAAACGACATAGCAAGTCAATGAATACAAGGCAAATATCCCGGCGATGGCAGCGAGGATGTACAATTGCTGCCTCGGTACTCCGAAAAACCCTTCGAAGTTGCCAAGCAGACCGAGCAAAAGACCTGCCGTGAGCATTGCACCCAATCCGTCGATCAGGAACAACGTGCGCGGCTGCAGCCGGCCGAAAAGCTTGGCGAATTCCATGACTTCAAAAGAAGCCAAAACCAAAGTAACGGACAACCTCTTGTTGCCTTTTTCATTGGAGGCCAGATGCCTTGCAAAATCAAAGCACTGCGTCAGGGCGAAGGTAGCGGCTGATGAAATTCTTCCATTTACGGGCATGAACCGAGAGTCGCTGGTCAGAAAAAAGGGAGGCCAAAATTCCTTCGAGGTGCCTTGAAGCTGAGTGTGAGCCTATTGCTTGGATTTATCTTCCTCGAGGTCATGTTGCGTTTTGTCCCGCTGAAATACACTGACTTTCAATCCTCTTTCCAGTTCGTTGGCGACAAAGATCTAGGTTACCTGCCCGTTGCAAATCAAGACGCGGCCTACAACATTGATTGTCTGCGCAATCCGCATGTAAAAACGAATAGCCTGGGCTTCCGTGGACCCGAATGGACCAACGCCAAAAGTCCAAAAGTGGCATTGCTCGGGGACTCCTTTTTGCTGGCACTCACGGTTTCGGAAAAACTGCACATCGCCAACCTCTTGCAGTCGGCCACAGGTGGCGAGGTCTGGAATGCTGGCGTGAGCGGCTACGGAACCTATCAGGAACTTCTGGTTTGGCGCAAGCTGCTCAAGGCAAGGAAACCGGATATCACCGTGCTGTTTATATACCTCGAAAATGACATTCGGGACAACCATTGCGGGCTCTGCCGGGCGGAACAACAGCTGAATTGCCCTTGCCTCTCGTTGAAAGAGGAGCGGATCGTCGAGCAAATGGATTTCGAACTTCGGCAGCCGACCACGGGCGTGAAGGCTTTGTTGAAGGAAAATTGCTACTCGTGCAGGTTGTTCCGGAATCTCACGAAAACGGATTCGTATAAACCGATTCGGGGAATTTCTTCGACCAAGAATCCTTTGCTTACAACATCTACCGGCCCGGTTTGAGTAAGCAATGGGACGAAGGTTGGCAAGTCACCGACTGGACCCTTCGCCAACTCAAGCAGGAATGCGATGCCCAAGGAAGCAAGCTACTGGTTGTCAACGTGCCGGGGGTGATTCAACTGGCGACGGATTTCGGTGCCGAAATGAAGGCCCAATTGGGCAGCGACAAAGTTCCCGCGGACTTTGATTTGAACTTTCCGATCAAGCGCTTGAGGGAAATCACTGATTCGGCAGCGATTCCACTTTTGGACATGCAACCCGCTTTTCTATCCTACCGGGACAAACACGAATTGAAGAATCCAGTGTTTGGATGGTGCTGCGACGGGCATTGGAACCCGTTGGGACATCGTTTGGCTGCGGACTTGGTGCACAATTTTCTCGTGGACAGCGCTTGGATCGAAGGTGTGAAACGGGAAACGCCGGCCCCTGTGGAGGTCCCGGTTCCGGGGGTTTTTTTTTTTGGGGTTTTTTTTTTGGGGGGGGGAAATTTGGGGGGTTCCATCGGGGGCTTGGGGTGTGGGGGAATATTTGTAGGGGCCGCGAGGGGGGAAAAGGGGTTTTTTTGTGGGGGTGGGGGGATTTGGTTTTGTGGTGGGGGGGGGGGGGGCGGGGAGTCTTTGTTGTTGGGTTTGTTCGCCTTGGGGGGGGGGGGGGGGGGCTCTTGGGGGGGTTTTCGGCCTTTTCTTTTCGGGGGGGGGGCGGGGGCGGGGGGGGTCTTCGGGCCGGCCCTTTTTTTGGGGGGGGGGCGGGCGGGGGGGGGCGGGGGGGGGGCCCCGGGGGGGGGGGGGGGGGCGACCTTTTTGGGTGGGGCGGGGGGGCCCGCCTTTCGGGGGGCCAAGGGGGCCCGGGGGGGGGCGCGTCGGGGGGGGGGCCCGGGGGGGGGGCGGGGGGGGGGAGGCGGTTTGGGGGGGGGGGGGGGGGGGGGGGGGTCTTGTGGGGGTCGTGGCGGGGGGGGTTTTTTTTGGGGGTTGGGGGAGGGGGGGGGGCCCGGGGGGGGGGGGGGGGGGGGGGGGGGTGTCGTCATTTTTTTTTTTTTCCCATGTTGGTCTGGGGCCCAGAAATGATGGAGGAAATCTATTCCTGTGGCACGGTGAAGTTGGAATGAACTCAGTGGTTGGTCAGCGGCTTTTCAGACTGGGGCAGTCACTAGTGCAGCTTGCCTACTTCCCATTGTTGAGCCACTTGTCAAATATCCTATGGTAGATCGGAAGTATGACATAGACGACGGTCGGAACGGCAATGAGCGTGATAATCAAGGTGCGAACGGGGATGGGGAACTGAATAACAATATCCCCCAAAAGGTAAAAAAGGAGCGTTATCAACGGATAAATGGCGAGCCAAATCAAAAATGCTCTCTTGTGCTTTGTGTTTTGCCCCATGAATAAAAAATCGAAGTATAAAAAAAGCAGACATCCTTGCCAAACACTCCTCCGAGAACTGCTTAGCCTCACGGAATGCTCATGATAGCGTGGATAACGATTTCAAAGTGGAAATGTTGGGGAAATTCGGGAAGATTCAGCTTTTGAGGTTACAAATCTGCGAATTCGTTTTTTGGGAAAAAGCCATCCTTTTTTGTAGATTTTGCCATGAATAAGTTCCTCTTTTGGTCGCTTTCGGTTGCACTTGCGGGGTTTCTCTTCGGCTTTGACATTGTCGTCATTTCGGGGGCAGACAAGACCCTGCAGGTTTTATGGCATTCTCCGGACGTGTTCCACGGCTTCGTGGTGATGGGATCCGCACTTTGGGGAACGGTGATCGGTGCGATTTTCGGAGGAATTCCAACCAATGCATTCGGCCGAAAAAATACGCTGATCGCCATCGGAATCCTGTTTTTGGTGTCATCGGTGGGTTCGGCCTTTGCGAATGATCCTTGGTTGTTCGCCTTTTTCAGACTCATCGGCGGATTGGGTATCGGTGCCTCGACGATTGCCGCCCCGGCCTACATTTCCGAGATTTCCCCGGCCAAATCCCGCGGAAGGCTCGTGGCGATGTACCAATTGAGCATTGTCACGGGCATTTTGGTGGCCTTTCTCTCCAATTATGTCTTGAATGATTCCGGACCCGACGCATGGCGTTGGATGCTGGGTGTCGGTGCATTTCCGGCGGCGGTTTACGTCATCATGATCCTGCTCGTCCCAGAAAGTCCAAGGTGGTTGGTGATGAAAGGAAGGCTTGAAGCGGCAAGGGCAGTCCTGCGAAAGGTGGATCCTCGGCTCGATTTTCAGCAATACGTTGCAAGTCTAGGTCCCGTGGAATCGAAGCAAAAGGAGAGCATTTTCTCCAGCAAATACAGTCGCGCCACGCTGCTTGTGTTTTTCATCGCCTTCTTCAATCAGCTGTCGGGCATCAACGCATTTCTTTACTATAGCCCGCGGATCTTTGAAGGTGCTGGACTGGGGAGCGATTCCGCATTTCTAAGCAGCGTCGGGGTTGGTGTCGTCAATGTGGTTTTCACCTTAGTGGGCATGGCCTTGATCGACCGTTTGGGGCGCAAGCAACTGATGTTCATCGGTTCTGTGGGATATATTCTTTCGTTGGGATTGGTGACCCTGTCGTTCCTGCAGGGCTGGGGCGGGCTGGCCGTGGCGGTTTTCTTTTTTGTCTTTATCGCTTCCCATGCGATCGGGCAGGGAACGGTGATCTGGGTTTTCATCGCCGAACTGTTCCCGACGCACTTGCGTGCGAGTGGGCAGGCTTTCGGTTCGACCGTGCACTGGGTGCTTGCGGCACTGATTCCGTCCTTGATTCCAATGCTGTTTGAGACCGTTGGTGCCGGAGCCGTGTTTGGATTCTTCGGGGTGATGATGGTCGGACAATTGGCCTGGGTCTTCCTGAAAATGCCCGAGACCAAGGGGGAAACCTTGGAGGCCGTGAGTGCGCGGCTCTCCGAATCCGGGCGTTGAGCATCCTGCTGGAAAGTTGGCGAAGATGGCTATCTTTGATCTGTGAAAGGATTTCTGAAATTTCTGGTAGGCGGCATCCTCGGCGGCGTATTGGGCTGGGGTTTGGGGTATTTGCGTATCCCGATGGTGGAGAAGGACGGGTCATTTTGGGTGGGTTTTGCAGTGAGTTTGGCGATGGTTTTGTTTGTCGTCGTTGCGTTGATTGCGTGGAACAAGAATGCCCTTTTGATGAAGGTGATCGGGAAGGGTTCAGGCGGGGAGGATGCCGATTCAGCCTCCAAACCAGTCCGTACCTACGTCTGGCTCTGGGCAATCATGGCAGGATTTGTCGTGTTGGGCGGATCTGTGAGCAGTTGGATGGTGTATCGGCAGAATGGGATGCTGGGGGAGGAGATGCGAGCGTTACATCGAAGAATTTTGAATCAGACGGAGTTGGTTGAGTCGGTTCGAAGAAGCAATCAAGGATTTTTGTTGGCTAATGTTCTGGATAAGGTAGATGCGGAACTGGGAAAGAACCCAGCGAAATCACTTAGTGAAGCCGCAATTTCTAGGATTGTGGCACTGAGTTATGCTTTGAAACCTTATCGAATTTTAGAGGGTGATACCTTGGCCATAAATCCACTTAGCCCAGAAAGGGGGCAGCTTTTATTATCCCTGGTGAATATGGAAATGGACTCATCATCGTTCAGCAAGATCAAACATAAGGCAAACTTTGAAAATGCTGATTTGCAGGGGGCAAACTTGAGTGGAAAAAACTTGAGTGGGATGAATCTTCGTCGATCTAAATTGAAAGATGCTGTTCTTGATAGTGCAAATTTGAATAACGTTGATTTGACTTATGCAAATATTTGGGGTGCCAGTTTGAAAGGAACAAGATTGATCGGAGCAGACCTTGTGAGAGCCGATTTAAGGTGGGCAGTGTTTACCGAAACAGAACTTAATGAGGCTAATTTGAATGGTGCAGACTTAGGCAATGCGCGACTCACCAATGTTGATATGACTGGGGCAACATTTCGGTACGGAATATCTGTTGCTGCGATAATCGACCATTCCAATCTCCGAGGAGTAGATCTTCTGGTGACCAACCTTGCTAGGTCAAGAATTACAAACACCAACCTTAGCGAATCGAATTTGAGATTAGTCAATTTTGCGGATGCGTATCTGGAATCCATTGATTTAAAAGACACTCGTGTTGGGCAGTCGAATTGGAGTAAAGTGATCCAAGAATGGCACTATAACGGAGAACTAGATGCAACGTTGACCTACAAGATCGTCGAGGACTCCTCTAAAAGATTTGAAGCAGCATTCCTTCTCAAGCGCGAAGTACCTTGATTTAGTTGCGAATATTTTCAAAGCTCCTTATTCCTTTTGCTTTAATTAGGGTAACGAGGCCTTTGTAGTAGCGTTTATTTTTTTTGAAAACCGTAAAATGAGGTCTTCATCTGCCCTGAAGGGCGAGAATCCAATTTTAAAAGCCCAACTATAATAACTCTGAAGATCGTTCAGGTAATCAGCCAAAAGTTGAGGTGTCCAAAAAGTGGTAGGCCTGATTTTATATTTCGCTTTCAGTTGTTTTCCGAGTTCCTGCCCCCATTCATTGTTGATCATGTCCACATAGTTATCTATTGGATTGTCTATTGGATCCGCCAGTTGATTCTCATTAAATATGCCAGAGATCAATTCTGGCATGTTTTTACGTTCATGGACGTCTGCGACAAAATCAGCAATATCTTCCGAGAAAATGGATGAAATAAATGCTTGTGCTGTTAGATGGTTAAAGGAATTTAGATAGCCTTTTTCTGTAGAGTCCCTGTGGTCTTTGAATGGGAAACCATCTTTGCTAATGTTCCTGACGCACTGCTCAGCAATATCATAAAATGCAGGATCTCCTTCGCCGTAGACCAATGGCAGTCTTCTTGCCAATGCAAGCACTTGCTTCAGCTCCTCCCGATTTCTGATTGAAAAGGGTGAGTGAAGAAGAAGTTCGATACGAACTCCAATACCACCTTTCTGCGCATCCGATATGTCATCTTGGCTGACTCCCTCCTTCAAAATCCCCACTACCTCTCGTCCATTGCTGCAATGACAGACTCTGACCATCTCAGCCTTTTCTCCTCCTACTAATGGTTTTCCAGAGACCGTAAGATATTCAATTTTAACAGTCCGCCTTAACTCATCCAAAGAGCTAAATCGTGTGGCTAGCAATGCACCTGTGCCAGCTTCAATGTCCCTAATGTAATGCGATGTCTCAAGTTCATTTTGGCTGCAAGGACGTAATCCTTCAAAAAATGGATTTTCCGCTGCATACTTGCCACACGCATTGGCTAAGGATATTAGTAATACCCATACAGTTGCATTCATTTTGATGATTCCAGAGCCCCGCATCGTTTGGCAATAATATTCAAATAGTGCAGGACAAGCTAACTTTTAGATGAGAAATAAATGCCGCAAAAGATGTCCCAATCGTAGGAAATCGATCGGCTCCCCATTCACCTGAAACCCCACCCCGCACCCATACCCCAAAATTCCCTATTATTGATCCCCAAAGCCCTTTGCGCGATATGAAAATCCAGTCCGTCATCTTCCTTTTGCTTACCCTGCTCACCCACACAACTCTATGGTCCAAAGACTACAACATCACCCAAACAGGTGCCATCCCAGACGGCAAAACCCTTAATACCAGGGCAATACAGTCTGCGATTGATCAAGCAGCCGCCGATGGCGGCGGACGGGTCGTCATCCCGGCGGGCAAATTCCTCTCCGGAAGCATCGTCCTCAAGTCAGGCGTGGAACTCCATCTCGAGAAGAATGCCGTCCTTCTGGGAAGCACCCATCCTGAAGACTACATTCAACTGCACAACAACACCTGCGTCGGGTACAAAGCGCTTCTCCTTGCTTATGAGGCCGAAAACATCTCCCTCACCGGCAAAGGCGAACTCGACGGGCAGGGTGCTCGCCTCGCCCGGAACATCGACAGCCTCTTCTACATCGGCAAGATTGACACTGTCGCTTACGAACTCCAAGAAAGACGCCCAAAATGGTTCCTGCGACCGCAGGTGATCCAGTTCATGAATTGCAAAAACATCCTGGTCACCGGTGTAACGGTCAAAAATTCGGCTTGTTGGGTGCAGACCTATGTGCTCTGCGAAAACCTGACCATCGACAAAATCCGCGTGGAGAGTGACGCCTTCTGGAACAATGACGGGATCGACATCGTCGATTGCCGCAAGGTCAGGATCACCAATTGCGACATTAATTCAGCGGATGACGGCATTTGCCTCAAGTCCTACCTTGGACATATTTACTACAAGCACCCGACGATTCAGTACTGTGACAGCATCTACATCGCCAATTGCAGGATCCGGTCGAGTGCCTGCGCGGTGAAATTCGGAACGGCCTCGTTTGGAGGGTTCAAAAATGTCGTGATTGAAAACATCAAGGTTTACGACACATTTCGCTCCGCAATTGCCATCGAGATGGTCCACGGGGGCATTTTGGAGAACATTCTGGTCCAAAACATCAAAGCCACCAACACGGGCAACGCCATTTTTGTGCGCTTGGGGCAACAGCACCGCGAACCCGGGATCCTACGCAACGTGCTGATTCGCAACATGAAAGTCGAGGTTCCATTCGAAAGGCCGGACTATGCCTACGAACTGCGCGGCCCCGAATTGCCTTTTTTTCACAACATTTTCCCCTCTTCGATTACTGGTCTTCCCGGATTTCCCGTCCAGAATCTGACCCTCGAAAACATCCTGATCACCTATCCTGGCCGTGGCAACTATGCCTACGCCCACATGCCGGTTTCACGCTTGAGCGAGGTTCCCGAACAAAAAAAGCTCTACCCGGAGTTTTCCATGTTTGGCGAACTGCCGGCTTGGGGCCTCTATGTCAGGCATGTAGATGGTTTGGTCATGCGAAATGTCATCGTGAAGATCAAAAAACCCGACTATCGGCCGGCGATGGTGTTTGACGATGTGAAAGGACTGGATTTGCAGCAAGTTGAAATTCAGGGAGACGAGAAAAAAGACGTTCCCATCGTACTGAAAGACGTTGAAAAGGCGAAATAGAATCCAACCTAGGCCGCTGTTGGCAATCCTGTGAAACTCTTGACCCGCCGATGACAGCATTGATAGGCTCAGGAGGTTTCTTACGGGCTTCCAGGTATCAAAAATTCCCTTTTTGAATGAGCTGAAGGGATTCCAATCGAATGCGTGCATCCTTGATCTTGCTTCCCAGTTCCTCGCGTTGCGCCATCGCCAAGTCGATTTCCGCTTGCCGGACGTGATTGTTTTTTTGCTGCAAAGCCATCAACCGGTCAATCTCATGGTTCAATTCCAACTTCATCCGAATGTGCCCTTTGGAGATCTCAATTTCGGCTTCCTTCTCTGCGAATTGGGTGGCCGCTGAGAGCATGTCAGGGAAAATGCTTTCAGTAAATGATTCATTGTCAAGTAGATCGTCGATTTGTCCCGGTCGGATGTGTTGATCGATGACCTCCGCCGCATAGCTCGAAGTCACGTCTGCACCTGTATGATCCACCACAATACGAATGGGTGTACTCGGCAAGAAGCGATCGACATCCGTACCTTGCGCACCCGAACTTTCGAGCACAAAAAGCACTTCCAACAACAACGACGGCGAACCACCGACGCGCAGCAGGCCAAAACTTGCACTGCCGGTCCCCGAACCCAGCACCATATCAATCGCCCCGGTCACCATCGGATGGTCCCAAGTCAAGAACCCGACATCCTCCCGGCCCAGCGCGCGTTTGCGGTCAAAAGTCACCGACAACCCGTCATCGGGCAGTTCCGGGAAAGCAATCGCATTGCCTTGAAGGGCATTGAGCAGGTAGGTTCTGGGCGCAAGGTCCTCGACATCAATGCCAAACTGTTCAAATACCTCCGCCATGTAGTCCTCCAACTCCGGGTCGGCGTCTGCCGCGCGAATCTGTGCGATCAGTTTTTCAGCAATTTCAGGACGGAAAGAGTTCATTTCGAGCAGGCGATCACGGCCCTCCGCTAGCCTGATCTTGAGCGCTGCGTGAAAGGCGGCAGTCTCTGCGATCAAAGCCGAAAGCTCAACAGTCGCTTCATTCGAAGGCATTGATTCGGAGACCTCAAGCAACCGATTGACAAACATTCTTGCCATCTCGTCGCCACCTTCCAGATTGGCTTCGAATGCATTCAAGCCCTCGTGGTACCACCGGGCAATTGCCTCCTCCGCAGTACCGGTCAAAAACGGCACGTGGATATGAATATTCTCCGATTGTCCGATCCGGTCCAGGCGCCCGATCCGTTGCTCGAGCAAATCCGGGTGCAGCGGCAAGTCAAACAAAACCAAATGGTGGGCGAACTGAAAATTCCGGCCTTCGCTGCCAATTTCGGAGCAGAGCAGGAGCCGCGCACCTTCCGCCTCTGCAAACCAAGCCGCATTCCGGTCCCGCTGCACCAAAGTAAGGTCTTCATGGAATACCCCCACCTTCAGTTTTGCGTGCTTCTGCAATTCGGCCTCCAATGCCAACACTTTTTCCTTCGTGCTGCAAATCAAGAGCACCTTTGCCGGACGGAGTTGGCGCAGCAAACCCATCAGCCAATCCATTCGGGGATCAACTTCGAATGCAGAATCGGAATGCGTGTCATGTTCTCCGCCTTGATTCAAACCACCCGTAACTTCGTCCGAATTCGCATTTTCTTCTCCGAATTGCTGGGATTGCGCTTTGATCGGGACGAGGTGCGCGATTCGTTTGGGAAATCCCTGCATTGCCGATCGCCGGTTGCGGAATACCACACGACCCGGGCCGTGCCGGTCGAGCAAATCCTGAATCAGCAAGGCGCGCTGTTCCTCGGTCAAGGTTGTGGCTGCACGCTCATGGCCCACAAGCGTGGTCAGCAGGGCGGTTTCCGGCTCCGAGAGCGGTTCCGCTTGCGTCAGTTTCGTAACAAGGTCGGCCATGGTGCGATGGCCAATGGTTTCCTTTTGAAAAGCTTCGAAGTCATCGTAACGGTCAGGATCGAGCAAGCGCAACCGCGCAAAATGGCTTTCCTCGCCCAACTGCTCGGGTGTCGCGGTCAGGAGCAACAAACCATTGGACACTTTGCCCAAATTCTCCACCAAAGCATATTCGCGACTTGGCTTGCCCGCAGACCATTGCAGGTGATGCGCCTCGTCGACCACGAGCATGTCCCAAGTTGCGGAAATGGCCTGCTGCGCTCTTTTCGGGGAATTTGCGAGCCAACCCGAACCACAGAGGATGAGTTGATCGTCGAGAAATGGATTTCCGTCAGGGGCGCCTTTTTCAGCAGAAGCACAACGCCGTTCGTCAAAAATGTGAAACCACATGTTAAACCGGCGCATGAGCTCCACAAACCATTGGTGCACAAGCGAATCCGGCACAAGAATCATCACTCTTGAAACGCGGCCCAGCAAACGCAGGCGGTGAACGATCAGGCAAGCCTCGATTGTTTTTCCCAAGCCAACCTCATCCGACAAGAGCACGCGCGGTGCGTGGCGGGCGCTGACCTCACGGGCAATGTACAATTGATGCGGAATCAAGTCGATCCGCCCACCCAGAAACCCGTTCACCGGCGAAATACGGCGCGCATGGTCGAATGTGAGCGTGCGTCTGCGCAACGAAAATTCGGCCGGCTTGTCAACATCGCCCGTCAACAAACGGTCTTCGGCACCATGTTGGATGGTCATTTCCCCCAAATCCGCCTCGGAAATCACTTTCCCTTGGCCACTGTAGATGATCAATTCACCAGTTTCTTTGACCGACGCAACAATTAAGGTGCGGCCCGATCGATCCACGATACTGTCGCCCATTTTGAAGCGCACGCGGCGCAAGGGTGCTGAATCCGTCGCATACATCCGCGTAGCACCCGACAGCGGGAAGTGTAGCTTGACGCGCCCCTTGGCCGTTTCGATCACGACACCGATGCCGAGTTCGGGTTCAGCCATGCTGCTCCATCGTTGATCGGGGTAGAACTGTTCCATTTTCGTGTTTTTCTGTCGTGTCGAATGCCATTTCTCGGAGCCCAAAAACGGCCTCAACGAAGGCGCAATGGGTATTTCCGGGGTATCAATGATCTATTCGGGCAAAGATAGGCCTCAAATCCGGGTTATCAATGTGCCCGACGATGCAGGGATGGGCGCTGAATTTGGCAATTGGCCCGTGCAGGTGTGCCTCGGTCTTCACCTTGGGCAGCATTGGAAAAGGAAGAATTGCCATCTTGCCAACCAACAAATTTGGCAAAGGCGCTTCCATTTTTTCGCAGTGTCGGGGACTATCGAAAAACAATTATCTTTGTCTTCAACATTGGCCCTCATTACATTGTATCAATGCAACGATCTACTTTTTCCGCATTTTCCTTGCTGCGTCTTACAGGTACACTCTTGCTTTTGCTTTGCCTGTCGCCTGTGATCCGTGCGCAACAATTCACCTATAAATTCACCTCCACGCCCGACTCTGCAACAGTTTCCCTGAATGGCGTGCCCCTTGGAAAAACACCTTTGGAAGCCAAAATAGACTGGTCAAAATTGCCGAGTGGCGGATTTGTCTTCCTCTTTACAAGGTCCGGATACGGCGACGAGAAATTTGTCGTATCCGAAAAGCCGAAGGTCAAGGAAAATTTCAAGGACATGAAGCTCACGAAAGCGCGTCCGCATTTCGAGATGGATTCAGACGCTGTTTTGGTGAAATTTGACAAGGTGATGACGGAATTTCCATTGGGGAAAATCATCGGGCACAACAAGACCTTTTACGGTGGAGACATCACTTGGGAGGCCTATTCGCGGGTGGGCGTGCAACAATTTGCACTCAGAGCCGACGACGTTCTGGGCAGTGCCGGATTCCGAACCCCCTTCATCAAAGGCAACGAACTCTTCAGCGACCAAGCTCCGAAGCCGGAAATTCCACGTTTCCTGATCGGCGGCAAAGTCACAGATATCTGGGTAGAACTCGGCCCAACGACTTTATCGGGACTCACCGCCAAAAACTGGTGCACGGTGGAATGGAAAGTCTATGACAAGGTTCTCAAAAAGGTCGTCTTGACCGATGTGAGCCGAGGCGAATTTGAAGGAAAATACCTGAACCTCACGGAATTGAACGTGATGATGGACCTGTTTCAGGATGCGATGGAAAATTTCCTCATGAACGGAAAACTCTTCCAACTCGTCACAGAAGCCGCCGGCGTCGCCCCGACCGAAGAGGATGAGCCAGGCGAGAGCACCCCGGACAAGCGCTGATTTTCAGGGAGTTGGCGATGGCCTTCGGAGTTCGCCAGATTGTTTCGGTTCAATGGGCAATTGAACAGGGATTTGTTGCTACAATTACGCGACTGCATTAACTGAAAAAGTCGGCATAAGCCGACTTTTGTACCCATAGAGTCGGATTATCGAACCAAGTTGTGATGGGTTTTAGGAGGTTGTATGTTGATAACCCATACTTTCAACAATATCGCAGTGTTAGAGGGTTTTGATTGAGAGATCGCAAATTCTTGGATTTCATCACTTCAACCTAACACCCGTTAGGAAAAAGAGGCACGGCCGCGTTCCCTCGATGCCCCTCCGAAGTCTCAGCCAGGCTTCAGGGGACCGTAGGGAAGACAGGGAAACAAATGCGAAATGTCACGGCCTCAACCCGTGTGAAATGATCAAGACAGTTAGCTGAACTTAATCTCTGAAAAATGAAGGAGGCAAGTCTCGACCCCAGTTAGTAATTGCCAGCGCAGACAGCTCTGAGAATCCCGCCTGAATCCGTTTTGGCAATTCTGGAGGGAGGAAATCCGATGAACCTTGTTTGGAGTAATCAGGACCTTTCCCAGCAGGGTGTTGGAAAAATTCCGGTTTGATGCCCTTGATGATTTCTTCCTTGTACCGGAGCGTACCCCTGGAGAACTCCTTTGTATAATAAGCCATTTCTGCCTGTATTTCAAATTGTAAGCTGTCCAACAATTTCCGTTCCACATCGTCCTGATCTACACGTGTCAAATCCCGAGAGATGAACGTTTTGTGGACGTGCCACTGCCCATCTTCGTACAATTCTCCCAGCAGTAGTCCATCCCTGCACACTTCAATCGTAAAATTCCTGTTTCCTTTGGGTATGATCTTGGTGATCCCATAACCATTGTTGCAGAAAAAGCACTTGATGATGTCGGTGGGCTTCACCAAACCCAATCCCAAGCGTTCGTTGTACCGCTTGAGCAGATGCCCATTGTACACAGAAAATCCTCCATTCAGATTATTTAATTTGATCACACGCAGGCCATGGGCGCTCCAGTAATAAACAACGCCATCCCAAGCAACTGACTCTGGGCCCTTGTACTTTTCCACAGCAGTGTTCTTGCTCAAGATGACCACCCATTTATTTTTCCTATGGGTCTTGATCTCATAAGCCTTGCAATATTCCAGTCTCCTATCAATCTTGGCCCGTCGCCGCCTCCGATCGTATTCGTCGACCAACCTCCCCACGCTTTTGGCCATGCAAGGCCAATCCGCGAGAATTTCTTTCATCAATTCAGTGGTGTTCATTGTGTGTACGAGCATAACGCTTGGTATTGAGGTTAATGCAATGTTTGACGGCCCATTGCACCTTCACGTCTCATGCCCTTTGACAGCAGGTTATTCGTTGTGGTTCCGCTTTTACCCTGCCGGAGGAAGCCAGAGCATTTTCACATCAAGGCTTCTGGATCGTTTTGTTGTTACGAATATAGGAAAAACGGAACAAAAAGTTGCAGGTTGGGCTTACTTTATTTGGGTCATAAAGCTAACTAATTGTCCAGCAGCTCCTTTTGTCGTTGCTGGAGGTAAGTGTTGGCGTTTGGAGGATGAATCGCTGCTGTCCTAGAAAGGTTGAATCTGGTACTTCCTACGCAACAGACGGAGGCTTTCGATGTGCAAGCGTGTAAGCGTAAATGCTTCAGAGATCGGTGGGATGGTTCATTCGTCGTTGTCGCTTCGCTACGTCTCCTCACTCATATCCCCCCCTCACACTGAAAAAGTCGGCATAAGCCGACTTTTGTACCCATAGAGTCACTTTATCGAACCAAGTAGTGGGGGATTTTAGGAGGTTGTATGTTGATAACCCCTATTTCCAACAGTATCGAAGTGCGAGAGGGGTCTGATTGAGAGATCGTAAATAGTGGGTTTTGCCTTACGCTTGTTAGGGAAGTGCGTGCATTGAAAGTATCTCGTTAAGAAACTGTGCAACGAAGATGGCTCCCTACTGAAACGTCAGAGCCAAAGGGGCTCTGCACGACGTATAGATAACTGAACGTAACCATCCGCTAAACCCCGTGTAGGAAAACACCTCGAGCAGTATTATGCCTTTTTGACCGGCAGCAATTCCTCTATCCGATTGATGGGGTGTTCTTGTATTTTGGCGAGGGTGTCGCGGAGCCAAGTGAAGGGCTCGATGTCGTTGCGCTTGCAGGTGCCGAGGAAGGAGTATAGCATCGCGGCCCTGCGTGCGCCTTCGTGGCTGCCTGCAAAGAGATAGTTTTTGCGGCCAATGGCGATGGGGCGGATGGCGTTTTCTGCGAGGTTGTTGTCGATCTCCAATTGGCCGTCCTTGAGATAACGGGCGACGTAGTTGAAGCGGCCCAGGAAGTAATTGACGGCCTCACCCATGGGTGACTTTGGAAGGAACATTTTGTATTTGTCGCGCAGCCATATGCCGAGTTCGCTAATGACGGGCAGGGCATTTTCTTCGCGCAGCGCCTTTCGTTCATCGTGGCCGAGGCATTTTTCGCGCGCCTCCCGTTCGATGGCGTAGAGTTCGCGGATCTTTCCCAGCACCCAACCGGCGTTGACATTGTCGTATTCCAGTGCCTTCTCGAAGTAGCGGCGCACGTGGGCCATGCACCCGACCAGGAATATCCCCTCGCGCTTCTCGAACTCCTCGTAGGCGGAGTAGCCATCTGTCTGCAGCCAGCCTTTGTAGTTGCGCAGTACGTGTATTGGCCCCGAGCGGCTGCGCCCCGGCCGGTAATCAAAGAGCACGAGCCCTAATACGGGTGACTGGTAGGTCCAGTGGTAGCCTTGGTGGGTTGCGCCCTTCTTTTCGCTGTCGAGCACCTTGATCGGCGTCTCGTCGGCCTGGACGTAGGCGCTTTCGAGGATTTTTTGTTTGAGTTTTTCGTAAAGCGGGTCAAGCAGATCGCAGCACCGTGCGATCCAGTCGGCTATCGTCGAGACCGGGATGTCGATGCCCTCGCGGGCGAAGCGTTGCGACTGCCGGTAGAGCGGAAGGTGGTCGGTGTACTTGTCGATGATCACCTT
>JADKCL010000054.1 GCA_016718825.1 Bacteroidota bacterium
ACCTCCCCAACCTAGGATCATGGACCCTGAACCCATAGTCGAGCATCGCTTCCGATTCCATTCCACTCATTGTCCTTCTCCTTCCCATTGTACCCATAACGATACTCCTCGCTCACATATCCCCGCTGAGGCATCTCCATCCCAAAGGATAGTAGTCCTGCATCCAGCCACATCCCTTCGTAATACTCAACAATCCAGTCAGGGGAACCAGTCTCAATGCCCAACTTCAAGTCCGAGACCATGGCCACGATGTCGCCAAGATGATTCTTCAACTCATACCGCTTCCCCCCGCGCGACAACAGGTAGCTCCCGACTCCAGGAACAGGCAAGGGCAAAGGCTCCACCGCAGGGTCAGACTGCCCGACCACACCACCGCCATGATACACAGGCCCGCCACCCACGACAACTGGGTCCAGAGAAAATCCCCTCCGCAAAACAGACGTCAAAACCCTCACCTCCAAAGAGTCGATGAGACTGTCCACAACTTCGTCATTTTCCGCCGCAAGTCCAAAGTATTCCCCATAGGCAACCGGTCCACTTCAAGCGAATCGCCACCGGGCTCTGATACAACACCGCTACGAGTCCCCCTTGTCAGGCAGCGCCATGTCCATCTGTACGCAGGACTGAAAACTTGGAGTCCCTGCCTCATGTTTTCTCAGGCGGCATCAGCCAGGCGACCAAAAGCTCCTTATCCGTAAAAGCCAACACCATCCGCTGCTGAGGCTCCAAGGTATCTGCACTGTCCAACACCACGGTATCCCCAGAGAGCAGCTCCACCAACGAGAAGTAGCTCAGCGGCAGCCTACGGTCAGTATTGTTCACCAAGACCACGTACTCCCCCTCATTCCGTTCACTTTGATCAGGATCGGCAGGGTCCTTCCACTTCGGGCTGTCGTACATCACCTCTCCGACCACCAGCGCCCGGTACGTCCAAGATGGATCAAATACAGGCCCCAGGCTCATCAACTCACTCCGCAGCAGCAAGTTGGCAGTCACCATCCCCAACCGGTCGGCACCATAGATCGGAAACTCCTTCACCCGCGTATGCTTCCAGCCGCTCGCCCGCGTCTGTTCATACACCGACATCACATTCCCTTGCGGGTCCAGCGCATACCACGTGTCCGTCGTATCGGGGTCCGCATCCTCCACGGGCTGCAATACCTGCTTGTGGATCCTGCGACCCATCCCGTCATACCAGAAGTACAAATCCGGCATCCCAAGGTTCCGCCATCTGTTCGCGGATCACAGCCCGCACCTTTCCTGCAAGTCCCAAAGGATGGTGTCAATATGTCTCCGGCTGTCGCGACCAGTTCCCGATCGCGTCATAGCGGTAATTGAATACATCCGGATTCCCGAATCACCCGCCTGATCGTCGATGTCCATGTCCGCAACGTGCCGGAAACCCCGTCCCGCACCACCTTCACAGCTTGTTGTCCAGCAAATTCCCGCTGCCAGGTTCGCGGTTGTAATGGTACTCGAAGATGCCCATGTCCCCAAGCCTCCTGCGCCGCCCAGCGGTCCAGGTTGGCCCCGGCGGTCACATCCCCGTCACGCCCGGGCTCGTTCAACCCGGAGAAATCCCCCGGCATGTTCACCCCCTTGATCCACCCATGGATGCTATGCAGGTAATCCTGTCCCTGCACATGGTCCTGCCCGACCTCCAACCGCGCCAGCGGCCCGTGTTTGTAATAAAAATACCGCCCGTCCAGGTCCCAAAACAGCTTGTCCCGCGAGGTCCGCACCTTGGTCAAGCGGTTGTCCGCATCATAGCTGTAACGGTGCGCAAAGAAGTCCCGGAACCCGTCCTGATACCGCACCTCGCGCACATTGCCCGAGACCAGCTCGTAGTCATAGTCAAGGTTCTGTATCCCCAGCCCCCGCAGGTCGGTCCGCGTACGCGACACATTCCCGTGGTCGTCATACCGGTACAGGCACACAGCCACGGTATCCCCTTCGCTGTCCTCCCGCACCACCGCGCTCACCCGCGTCCGCAGGTTCAAATTCATCAGTGCACCCTGGTTCAGGCCCGTCGCGGTGTCGAAGGTCGTCGAGACAATGTCGGTCAGCGTCTGCGATGCCCGCCCTGGAAAGTCAAAATCATCCAAAACCGCCTGCGTAATGGAGCCGCCAAATCCCTCCACCTGACCGCTTTCCACAGTGCGGCCCAATTCATCATACCGCACGTATGCATAATCGTTCCCCGCCACCTGCCGTGCATCGCGGCTCAGCCGCACCTGATCCTTGCTGTTGTACCACATCCGCGTCAGGCCCTTGTCGGGCGTCACCGCGCTACGCGTCTGCTGCAATGTATTGTATGTGTACCGTGTGGGCAGCCGGTGCGCGCAGGTATCCACCGCAGGGTCCGCATACCCCCCCACCCAGCGGTTGGCCGCAACAGCGTCCAGCAGTTCCACCCCCTCGGGCGGAACCGTCTGCACCAGTGTCCCCGCCTGATCGTAATAGTACAGCGTGTATTGGTAGTACATCGGCAAGTGCCGCACCTCGAAAGTCTCCCGGAACGGCGAAGAGAAGCAGGCCCGCGACAAGGACTGCAACAGCCCATTGATATACGCATTGTATTGGTTCTGGTAGGCATTGGTCGCATTCTGCGTCGCAATTGCCACCAAGGCTGCAACGCAACTGTCGTGCGTCGCCTCGGGATTGTCCGCCAGCAGCCATGCGGAGTCAAGCGGCATCTGCGGCGCAAGGCAACTGTCCTGCCACACCAGAAACGAATCGCACGAGGAATACACAAATCCCTGCACCAGGCTGTCGGTGCTGTCGGCGGTCATCAGGGTCACCTCCAGCTCGATGTGCTGATAGTCGAAGGTCTCCCCGCCCAGCACGAAGCTCTGGTTCAAGCCCACGGGATTCACGTTCAGCCCGGGCACCTCAAGAACTTCACCGAGTCCATCGCAATCGCCGTCCCGTTGGCGTCCACCAAATACAGCACCTGACAACTCACTGCATTGTTGGTGTCCACCAGCACCACCGAGGTATCGGTGACCACAATCAGCGAGTCACCCGGGTAGCACCACTGCAACACAGGGTAGTCGGAGATGGCGATCTGCCCGGGCCATGCCCCGTAGGCCCAGTTTTCATTGATCACATCCACCAGCGCCGTAAAGCAGGGATCCCAAAACGTGCAAAGCGTCTTGAGCGTATCGCCCAGGCTGTCGGTATAGATATAGGGGTCAGGAACGGCGATGCTGTCCAGGAACTGATCGCAGGAGCCGCCCAGGATCGCGACCACTGCGGCAAGGTCGCCGGAGGTGATCGCCTCATCCATCAACAGCCCGGACGGGTTCCCATCCTGGCAACTCCCCATGCAGTAGTCAAACAAGGCATCGATCAAGGCCAGCGAGTCCCGCTCATCCAGCGCCGGACAACTGTCGGTCAGCTCCGCCACCCAAAGCGCCACATGGCCGCACAGGCGACATTGCACTCCCCTGCGGTCACGAAGCTGTTGTAGCCCCGATGTCCTCCATCGCAAACGCCGACATCGCAGGCTTGTGGACGATCGTATGCATCCTGGTAATAGGGACAGCCCAACGAATCCTCCATGAGCTGAATCTGCAAGCCGATCTTGGCTGTCAAATAGGCCCCCCGCGTATAGAAATGCCGCAAAGTATCCTCGCAGTCGGGATCACCCCCGCAACCGGCATACCATGAGGGGTCGAGGTCGGCGTTGTCCGGGTTGAAATGGTTGATGATGGCAGAGTCGGGATCGTCCTGGAAAGGATGCCCGGCATCGTCAAGAAGTGAGTCCAGAAAAAGCCACCTGAAGTCGCCGCCGGAGCCAAAGGTGGTCTGGAACCAAGGATCCATGAGGCTGTCAGTCGGGCTGGGATAATAGTGGTACTGCACCGCCTTGCTAAAGGTAGGAAGCGAAGCCATGATCATATCAAACCTCCGGCTCCCGGTATCCGCCAAACATTGCCGGTAATGACACCATTCCCTGTGCGTCCGCACCAAGCTGTCGATGCGCGTGGAGTCGCCGGCAAGCCCGGCCCAAACCAACGAGTCATGCAACCATCCGCCCGGCGCATAAGCCTGCCACATCTGCTGGTAGATCGAGCCACACTCGATCTGTGCGATATCGGCCCCCGTGATATAAAAGGCTCCGTTGCAAAGCGAGTCCAGCGTATCCTGCCCGATCACATGGGCAGGAACCGTATCCGGGCTCACCCAGATCGGCACAAGGCTATAGCAGTCCACATCGCAGACCGTCGTATCGATTTCCGAAATGTATTCATCGATGATGTCCTGCAGATTCGGCCCGCAGCCCTCCAGCGAATCCAGCAATGCGTCCAAATCCACCGGCACCGAGCGCAGGTTCTTCTCCAACCGATAAGCCCCGATCTCGTCAAAATTGGCGCTGAAACGGATCTCGGCGGAATGCGACGGATTCGGACACCCGGCCCCCGTCTCGGGGTAAGTGGCCGTCAGGATGGTATCCGTCGGACCGCCGCTTGCACTGTCAAGGTCCACCAACCGCCCGTCAGGCCCGCGGATCGAGATCTCCAGGGTATAGGAGCATTCCTCGCAAATGCAGCCCAGCGCCACTGGGCCCGGTAAACGCATAGTAGAAACTATACAGCTTGCCAGGCGTTTCGTTCGGGAAGAGTGCTGCGTATGGCTCAAACCCTCCAGGGTATCGATCCGGTTGTTGGCATAAAGGTTCTCCGTGACCGTGTCGGTGGGCAGGTCATCCAAGGCCACCAGATTGGCAGGGGTATCACCCGCCAGCGCCGTGGCAACCACACGCCCTTCCTGATCCTGCCAGGCAAGACCCAGCTGACCGTTAGGATCCACGCTCATCTTCATCATGTAGTGGCTCGCCTTCCCCACATTCCCCCCGAACATCCGGTGCAACTGCGTCGCAGACGCATCCGCATAGAAAAACCGCGTTTCATGCCCCGACCCCAACCGGTGATCGTACCCGACCCCGCTTTGCCGCGCCACGCGGCCCGTCGCGTCACGCATGAACTCCGTCTCGGTGAAGGGATACCCTTGCGCATTAGGAATATAATCCCGGTGCATCCCGCCCAAGGTATTGGAAGAAGAGAAATAGTTCGCAGAACCGCTGTTCACGGCCATCGCATTGGTCATCAGGATGTCATCGAAGTCGCCGGGTTCGTAGGCCAACGTACCCCCGGCGGTCGTGTTCAGCAAATCCCGGTAATGCAGGTCAATCCCGGCCACAGGGATGGGAATCGTCGTCAGAACCCCCCGGCCCTCGTTGTCATACTCCGTCTGCACCACCACCGAGGTGCTGTCGCTGCTCAATTGCGTCACACTTTGCCGCGTCTTCCCGGCTCCGTCCACAACGTCACCACCTTCTTGAATTTCCCGTCCTCGGCAAAACTCGTAGTCCACGTCAGGTTGCGGTACCGCTCGAAACAGTCGGTCCCGTCGATCTCCCAACTTGCAGCATCGGACCAGGCCCCAAACCTCCTGTAGGTCCAGTCATTGCCCATGTCGATGAAACGCCCCACGGCACGCACGCGAAACCAAACCGTCCCCGCACGATAATTGAGCTGCGGCAAATAATAATTCCCGGGCATGTTCACCCGCGCAGCGCGCTTGAAGACACCCGCCGAATCCAGGCCCGATGCAGAATCCACCCAGGCCCATTCCAAATCATACTCCTCGGCCCCCGGCACGTAATTCCAGCTCAAAACCCCCGTCGTGGAATTGAAATTCAATACAGGCTGCTGCGCAATGTCGAGCTTCCGATAGCGTTCGGTCACCGTCACCACCTCCATGTGCACGTCCTCCGGAAAAGGCGTAGTCCCGCCCACCGTCACCGAGTTCAAACGCACCCGCACAGTATGAGACCCGGGCGCGTAAACCTGCGCAGCCTGGTAATCATGCAACGACGAAGTATGCCCGATGGCCAAGGTCCCGGTCACAGGCTGCAACTGAGGCTGACCCGTAAAGAAAATCGTATAGTTGACACTCAAAGTCCAATTGGCCCCGTCCACATCACTCAAGGAATCACGGCTATAGATCAACCGCACCTGATTCTCCCGCCGCACCGCAAAGTCCCCCGGGCTGTTGAACTCATCCACCCAGGTAGGGTCGCTCAACGTCACCACGTGCCCGCGGTTAGATTGGCATTTGCAATCGGCTTCACATAGGTCACCGACCCGGCGAACAGGCTGCCATTCGAAAACAGAAGCAACACAGCCAAAAAGGCCGATAGGCCGAGGCGCATTTGGGCCTTTGTGCAATGCGACATTCCGGGCTCCCTTGAACCTGCCAACCTAAATAGGATGTTATTGCATTCCATATTTTGCCTCCAATGATGGCCGCTTGGCCATTTTCACTTTTCACTCAGAAGACGCCCCCATCCCCCAGAGCCCATCTTATAACCAGTGCACATGACCAACATCAAACTATCCCTTATCTCTTGTGACCCAACCAGCCTGTCAGCGATTTCTGCATTTTCCTCCAAAAGCCCAAAGTATTCCCTGTATGCAACCTTGTCCACCTCTATGGTGTCGCCTAGGACCACGATGCTCGGTTGCTTTTAGTGCTTGGTGGTATACGGATTAGGCCCATGTGGCCTATCCTCGACAATAATTTCATAGATTACCGGACCTTTATGTCAAAGAACAAGCCCGGCAGATATTTTGACCCATTACCTACTAATGTACAATAGGGTTCTCCTTAATTGGACATTCGCAAACCTGATCCTTCCTCACGATTGTGGCACCGCCGCTGTAAATACCACTCCATGGAACATTGCGCTTGCTTGCCTTCCAAATTTCTGATACCATATTAAATTCATAAACGCAAACTAAGTCACCTTGCGATGTTCTTCCCATATACTGTACGATTGATACTGCCAAGTGAGAACGATCTTTCCTGACAAGCTCTACGCCACCAAAGAAGGAACTATAGGAAGAAATAGTAATCTCTTTTCCTTTCCTAGCATGAATTACTGCAACATTGACAACATTTGCACTCAATCCACTGGCACCTACTGGGAATGATTCAATGAATATGTATTCATCAAATCTAGATACTCTATGGTATTTTACGGAATTCAGATAGGGAGTGGTAAGCGAAAAGGATAAGGAAAAGTATCATTTTTGAAAATAATGATTGGTGAATCAATAATCCCTCTACTATCGATGCAAAAATCACCAACGTTGTTCACATTGAACTCCCAAGTATCGGCTTCCCTTGATACGACTGGAACCTCCACCACTTCAATTTGGGGTATCAAAACCATCTGTGCGTCCAATAGGGTAGGGTAGAAACAAGTTGCAAGAATAACATATAACAATATCTTTATCATTTCACTCATGGCCAAGTTTTATTGGGATAGAGTCCTTGGTTATACTTCATGAATATTGTTGCACCAATTTGCTTTACATGGGAAAAGGTTATCAGATTGCTTGATGTACCTACAAAAGTGCCGTGACCCTCCTTGTTGAAAAAATTATTGGGGTAAGTTGCTGGGTTATTCAGGTATACAGCACCATCCCAGAAATAGGCACCATCACTGTAGTCAAGAACATCATTCGACGAAACCAACCCCAGTACTAAGCCAACCCTAGCTGAATTCAATCGATTATCAGCTGTCCCTGCAGGATTGCAAGTGCGGCATTATAATCTGTGCCCGAGGTGTCCATAAATCCCGCCTGCACC
>JADKCL010000055.1 GCA_016718825.1 Bacteroidota bacterium
GGATCGCAGTTATTGCATGCATTGTCTTGACTAGCAGTGATCGCTTGGGGTCAATATCAAACTGGTCACGTGATCCGTACCACTTTTATGGCTTTGCAATGGCCAATATTCCCGGAAACGCACCATAATCAATCACCCTGTTTCCCCGCTGCAGATTCTGGTCCAGCCAGCCCAGACACAATTGCGTCGTAGGATACTGCCGGTGCCAAAAACAGAAAGGGAGATCGAGTATCAGATCGATCGCTTGCGGATCAGGCGATTGATGCCAGGTTGGAACGATCCAGCAAACGGAGCGATATTTGATCCGGATCAAACGATTGAGTCAAACGTCCCAATCCTGTTCTTCAACACGCTCCAAACGATAATTGGGTGACTACCTAACTGCATGGACCGCGTGACATTTTAAGAATTTCACTTCCGAAATCAGCACCTTCATTAAACATTACAGAGACTTCCGCATTCTGCCAAATCTCTCCGCTTCGCTCAGGGTTCTCCGAACGGTAATTGTTCATCTTTACGTATCGGCAGCTGCATCGTGACGGTCCCTGAAATTGCGCCCTGTTCCATCAAGGCATCACTCAGTAACTGGCATGCGCCGCATCAACTCGGATAATCAGCGTAATCCAGGACATTAGCTTCTTGATAGAAACCGAAACAGTCAAATAGAAAGAAATGATTGTTTGCCTGTCAATCCTTCTTATTATGCAAGGCAAGTTTCTGCTCGGATATTGAATCGCGACACCGCCGCGCAAGAAGGATGCAAATCGGTCCAAACTTTCCGTCAGGCAATGGAATCATCTGTTTTAATACCAGTAACACCATTCGGATAAGGCGATCCGGCCACGCTAATCGCCTGCTCACGGCGTATCCCCATATGTGATGATCTGGCCGACCGTGGAATCGGGATAAAGGCGGCGCCATATAATTATAGGTAAACATGCGAGTCAACCGCACACCCGTGCCGGGGTGCGTGATATTGCGTACGTCCGGCGGAAGGTCAGTTTGCCAGCATCTTCAGCGTTGATACGACACTCGACTATCGCGCCTTGATGTCGACTTTTTGACTAACAGGTAACACCATACCGGCTACAACATTAATTTGCGCCTGCCCAGATCAATACCGGTAATCGTCTTCCGGCACCGGATGTTCCCACCTGCAAACGCGTGTTCATGCCTTCGGATGAAACGATTCATTATTCTCAAACAGAAACTCAAATGTGCCAACACCGCGATATTCAATACGACGACAGGCATCGGCACAACATCACCGATTTTGCTGCGCAATTTTTCCGATATTCCGGGCGCTAGCTTCTTCGAGGAATTTTCGGTGGCGGCGCTGCATTGAACAATCTCTTTCTCCCCAAGTGAACAGCATTGCCCATGTTCATCTACCAATAATTGGAATTCGATATGGCGCGGATTTCCAGATATTTTTCGCCACAAACAACTGGGTTCCCAAACGCTGATTGGGCTTCATTACGCGTCACGATAACCGCATGGATAACGCCGCCTCGGTGTGTACAACCCGCATACTACGGCCTACTGCCACCAGCAGCTTTGATGATGATGAAAGTCGATTTCGCGCAACCTTCTTCTTAGCCCCATCAATATTTTCAGATAATGCACCCTCTGATCCAGGTACACAGGGCACACCGGCTTTTTCATGGCATTCTTCGCGCTGACTTTGTCACCCATCCAACGAGATCGTTTCCGGCCCGCGGACCGATAATCTAAAACCGCTCTTCACCCGTTCGGCAAAACTGCATTTTCGATAAGAACCCGTAACCGGGGTACGAATTCCGCGTCAGCCACTTCTGCGGCACACTATAACGCCGGCACGTTAAGATAATTTCCACGCCGCCGGCGCCGGGCTGACATACGCAATATCGACAAGGCAACCCGACGTACCCCAGCTTCATTCATCGGCCTCAGAATGCATTGCAACTGTTTGATACCCATAGCGCGACGAGAACGCTGGATCCGCAAGGCAATTTCGCCACAGATGTGCGGTGAATTTTCAAACATATTTATCTGATCTCTATTCAGATAATCATGAATCTACGAATAAGGGTTCGCACGCATATCATAGGCTGACCATTCCTCTAGCAAGATCGCCTTGATGACCGTCTTTATCGGCCTCACTTTCATTCAACAGCTTCATTGCCTCGATGATATGCATGCCAACGTATCACCCGCTTTAACTTCTATGCCGACTTCGACAAACGCACTCGCACCGGGAGTGCTGCACTATAGAATGTTCCTACGGGATTTTAACAATATGGCCATCCGGTATTGAATTCTACTCGCAACTGAAGATTCACGCTGGCATTACTGATTCCACTAGGCGTTGATGTTTGCCTGAACAGGGACATAACCTGCTGCATGGCGAGAGGCACAAATGCACAATAATTTTCACCCCGGAACTAGACGACTCAATGATACGAACTTTTACCTCCGTAAATTGTAATTCAGCGATACTTGATTCTTCAACCGGTTCAATGAGCTTCTTAAGCTTTAAATCTATCCAATCCGAGACAATGCCTCGTTTTAAGTAGTTTTGAGAACAATAAACTGAACGCCGGTTAGCCGACAAGTTACGGTTACGTTGAGAAAAGAATTGAAGTTTAAATAGAGTTATCGATAAACCCAGATGCATCGATTAATTCAAGATGTCATTGGCCATACCCAGTGCCAATCATAACCTTTGCTCCTAAACCGCTTATATACTCCTATCGCGAAGTTTAAAAATAGGATTTCTGACGAAAAGATTCTCGAATAGACTATTCCGATAAATGCACTTCACAAGGGAACTTACACCAGCAGCTGCTCTCGAAATAGATACTGGTATGCTGTGTAGGCAACCGAATTGATGATTATGAAATCTGTTCCATCACTCATCGTTCGTTGGACCCTCTCTATTAGAGCGAATTCAACTACCTCCTGAAAAATCCTCAGTTTTAACGCTTCATTTTCAGCTAAATCTGCGAAATTTCGTTAGAATATCTTGCAACGTCATATCACATAAAATTTATGGCTCCTGAACCCCAGCAGATTCAAATTTGGTCCGTGAATAATCAAGACATTCTTTGCATTTACATTTTGTAAATCCATCGACTAATTATGGACTCTTATGCTGAAAATGTACAGTTTCTAAAGAATTTCGCCGAACAAGCGAAAGTTGTTGAAAATAATGTTGAATCTGATTTGTGCAAAAAAAACAGAATCGGAATCCGCAGAAAAATCATAGTCAAAGCGCAAATGACTGAATCCCGTCCTTTATAATTTGCCCGCAATTGCCCAAACATCTATAGTAGCCGCCTGATTCAAGCCAGAGCTGTTGTAGTCAGTTGGTGAGAACAACTATTCGTAATCAGTAGGCCCGCAGTTCGATTCCTCTGCGCAACAGCACCAATAAAACAAAGAGTTATACCACATTACGCAAAATAACCCTACACCAAAGGCATTAATGGGGCACTCGTAAAAAACAAACCGCAATAAATCTTCATCTAATTCTCGCCTTTTCTACCCATAGAATCACACCACATAAACCACAAAAGTACTATATTTTATTCTCAACTGCCCCATGAATGCCCCCCGATTCATTTTCCAGAAAATAACTTTACTGTTATTCATAATAATTAACTATCAATACACTTATGAATGCCAATCACACATTTGCCATTTATTGCTCTTTGTTGTAACTTACTTACAGTGATTTATTGCATGCAGGGGGGAAATTATGGCAAATATCGAAAAGCGTGTTTCCAATGATGGAAAAACCAGTTATCGGGTAAAATAAGATTAAAAGGTTATCCAAGCCAATCTAACACATTTGAGCGCCTCACTGATGCGAAGAAATGGACGCAACAAACAGAATCAGCTATTCGTGAAGGCCGTCACTTCAAAACAACGGAAGCTAAACGCCACACCCTGGCCGATTTGATAGATCGATATTGCCGGGACGTATTGCCAGCCAAAAAGAGTGCAAAAGACCAAGCGCAACAATTAACATGGTGGAAATCTGAAATCGGAAGCTATGCCCTTGCTGATGTAACACCTTCACTATTGGCAGAATAAGGATAAACTAGGCCGTGAAATCACCGTGCGCAATAAACCCCGTTCACCGCAAGCGTAGTGCGATATATAGCCGCACTATCTCATGCTTTCACAATCGCTGTAAAGAGTGGGGTTGGTTAGAAGATAGCCCGATGCGTAAAGTAACTAAGCCCAAAGAATCACGTGGGCGTGTCACGTTTTCTATCTGATGACGAGCTTACACGCCTACTCAAAGCCTGCAAAGAATCCAGCAACCCTTATTTATATACCGTTGTTGTGTTGGCATTGTCGACCGGAATGCGCCAAGGTGAAATCATGGGCTTAACTTGGGATGTTGTGGATTTAAACCAAGGCCGAGCAATACTGCACGAAACCAAAAACGGAGAACGCCGCGCCGTGGCGATTACTGGTCATGCTTTAGAGCTATTAAAAGAACTTTCCAAAGTACGCCGAATTGATAGCATTTACTTTTTCCATCTAAGGAAATTACACCGCAGAAGCCACAGAAGCCTATGGATTTACGCGCGCCATGTAGAAACAGCCGTCAAAAAAGCAGAACTTGAGGACTTCAAATTCCATGATTTACGTCATAGCGCCGCATCATATCTTGCAATGAATGGCGCAAGCTTGGCCGAAATTGCCGAGGTATTAGGCATAAGACTTTGCAGATGGTGAAGCGATACGCTCATCCGTGAAGTCATACCGCTCGCGTAGTTCAATCCATGAATGATAAGATTTTGGGGCGCAAATAACTTTCTATCCCCTGATTCTCAAACTAGCCGCGACCGAGACAAACAAATGAATAAAAAAACAAAGAATGAGAAACCGCTGACCACAGCAGCGGAGCTGGCAGAAGAAGAAAGACGAAGGAGCATCAAAGACGCAGTTCAGCCGCAGGGCGGTAAGGGACCGCGCATGGTAGTTGGGGCACATCTGTCAACACCGGATTGGAGTTTCTGCAAAGATATGCCAGAAGTAGAGCTTTGGCAAGCTTGCGCACTCTCGCTGAATTTAGATCCTGATTCATTATCTCCACATTATGACGGGGCAGGAATGATTGGCAGTGGCTTACCTTCTTTCAGACATGAAAATTTTCCATCAGCTGAAAAATGGGAGGAATTTAATAAACGTCTGCGATTGGCAGAAGCGAACATACAACAACAGAATGCGTTTTGTCCTAATCTTATAAAGATTAGCAACTTCGTAAGGATTGTATTGATTTTGTCTAAACCATGGGATATGCCACCGGAGCTTGTTACATTGGTACAGAAACCGAAAGCGCAAATTAGCACACTAGAAAACGAACCACTACTAAATGATGATCATGAAACCATCAAGGATAAGAAGATAAAAGAACGTAACCAAAAATGGCAAGCTGAACTTGAAAGCATGGCTGACACTCTTATAAAGGAAGGAAGAGAATTACGGGCAACGAAAGGACATCTTGCTGGACAACTTGCTAAAACAACGGGTGAAGAGTAAGCCTCCAACCCTTCCACATTAACACCCTGATACAACATCGCTATCCTCAAACCTTTTACAAGGAGGAACGATGTCATCATCAGAAGCACGACGAATTCATATCGAAGCATGGCAAACCAGCGGTAAGTCGCAGGCGGCTTATTGCCGGGAACATGGTTTGAATACCAAGACGTTTGGCAATTGGGTTCGCAAGCATCGTGCCGGTCAAGTTATTTGGCCGCCTGCGTTGGTTCCGGTAACGATCAAACCAATGCCTATGCCGACGAATACGCTGCGTCTTCGCGGACGGGGCGATCATGTTTGGAACTGCCGTCGACGATATCGCCGCATTGGTTGGGGAATTGTTGAAGTGTCTTTGATTGCGAATCCGGGGAGATTTGGTTGATGGTTGCGCCGGTGGATATGCGCCGGGGATCGACGGTTTGTCGGTGTTGGTGGAGGAGGCGTTACAGCGCTCACCGTGTTCGGGTTCGGCGTTTGTGTTTTGCAATCGCGCGGGCAATCGCATCAAGGTGCTGCTGTGGGACGGCACCGGCGTGGTTGTGCCAGCGCCGCTTGCATCAGGGACGGTTCGTTTGGGGGCGTTCGGATACGGGCGGATGGAACTGACTTCATCGCAATGGGAGTGGTTGATTGCCGGAGTGGATTGGCGTCGCTTGAGGTTGCAATCTTGCGCGCGAAGATATAGCTAAAGCCAATACTGGCATCACTTTTCGCGGTTTTGCGGTATAATAACGCCATGAAAACGCAAGCAAACAGTCCATCGAATTAGATCATTTGAACCTTACGCCGGAAGCTAAAACCGAGGTATCGAACCTGATTCAATCACTGCTTACGCAAGCACAAAACGAACTCAAAATGCTGGAAGCGAAGAATCAGGCACTGACGCTGGAACTGGCACATTTGCGCCGCATTCGCTACGGCGCGAAGAGCGAAGCGCTGTCGCAGGTGCAATTCAGCCTGTTCGAAGAAGACTGGCAAACCGATGCGGCGGCGATCGAAGCGGAAATCGAGCAACTGCCGCTGCCTGCTCCGCAGAAGCCTAAGCGTGCACACGCTGGGCGCCAGCCGTTGCCGGATCATCTGCCGCGCATCGAACATCGCCATGAACCGGAATCCCGTCAATGCAAACAGTGCGGCAGCGATCTGGTAAAACGGCGAAGACGTCACCGAACAACTCGACGTCAAACCCGCCAGGAATTCTTCGTGCACCGTCACATCCGCCCGCAATACGCCTGCCGGGCTTGCGAAACCGTGGTCGTGGAACCCGTGCCACCCGCCGTCATCGGACGGCGGTATGGCAACACCGGACTGCTTGCTTGGATCACGATCTGCAAATACCTCGATCACCTGCCGCTGTATCGCATCGCACAAATCGCCGCCCGGAAGGTGTCACTTTATCGCTCTCCACGCTGGCGGAATGGATCGGACGCATCGGCGTGGCACTGCAACCTCTGGTTGACCGGCTGACTTTGCACTTATTGCAAGGTCGCGTATTGCACGCCGACGAAACCCCGGTGGCGCAACTTGATCCCGGCAGCGGAAAAACGCAGCGTGCCTACCTGTGGGCGTATCGCAGCAACGATTTTGAGTTGGGGCCGCGCATCATCGTATTCGACTACCAAACCAGCCGTAGTGGCAAACATGTGCAGAACTTCCTCAACAGCTGGCAAGGCCACTTGCTGGTCGACGACTATGCCGGTTACAAATCGCTGTTCACCCTCGTCGGCAACTGCATCGAACTCGGCTGTTGGGCGCACGCACGCCGCAAATTCTTCGACCTGCACCAAGCCAATGCCAGCACCGTCGCGTATGAGGTGCTGCAACGCATTGGCGGACTTTACGCCGCCGAAGCCGAAGGCAAGCACTTATCGACCGAAGCCCGGCAGATACTACGCGCAGAAAAAAGCCTGCCGATCCTGCAATCGTTGCACGACTGGTTACTGCAAACCCGTGCCCAAACCGCCGATGGCGGCGGTACCGCCAAAGCCATCGACTACACCTTGAAGCGCTGGCAAAGCCTGATCCGCTACGCCGGCAGCGGACACCTGCCGATTGACAACAACCCCGTCGAAAACACTATTCGCCCCATCGCGCTCGGCAAGAAAAACTGGCTGTTCACCGGCTCCGAACGCGCCGGAAAACGTGCCGCCGCCATCCAAACCCTACTCGGCACCGCAAAACTCAACGGCCTCAACCCCGCACAATGGCTAGCCGACACCCTCGAAAAACTCCCCACCTGGCCTAACAGCCGAATCGATGAATTGCTGCCGTTCGCACCGGAGGATATTGAAGCATTGTTGAAGGAATGTGGGTAGGTGGTGGGGTTGGAGGGATACGGTGAAGATGCGGCAACTATTGAAAGAAATACTCGTAAAACTTGGTAATTTTCATAAATTCGCCTAACCGCTTTTTTCGCCTAAATATCATCATGAATTAAAAAGATAATTTATATTAGGCTTTTTTGATTCGCCTAGTTTGCTTTGATTTAATGTTCACAAGGAAACCGGTGCAATACCGCACCGAACCGAGCAGATTATTAAAGGCAAAGGCGATGCAAAATACTACTGTCATACAAGCGATTAAATCAGCTTATCCAGATTTACCCTCACAACCCCGAACACTGTTGACTGTTCGTCAATTCAGCGACAGGCATTCGGCATTCACACAAGGCGCAATCCGCAATTTAATTTTTTTAGCTGAAAGTAGAAAAACATCTAAAGGCATTATCACAGGCAATGGTTTGAATATTGCCCTTGCAAGAATTGGCCGGAAGTTGCTTATTGATGAAGCTAAGTTTTTCAGTGGATTGATGAACAGCAAGGGGGGGCGTAATGAGTTCCTTCAATTCAACAGTAGATTCAGCGCAAGCGAATCCTTAATTCTTTGCACGCATGCCTTTGGTACGCTGACAGTACGCAAAGAACTTGATGTGATATACCTAGCAGCGTGTGTAATGGAAGTGCGCGAGGAATTTCATAGTGTGGCGTGTTATGTGTTGGTGGCTGAAGCGGTTGCACCCGCCCCAGCCAATGATACAGACGGAATCCATAGAAAAGAAACCGACCAATCAGAGAATAGCACGGAGGGTAGTTTATGAAAACCCCCGCGCAATTTATTCCTAAGCTTAAGCCATCGTTTTGCTCTGGGTTTGGGCAGTATCACACCGACGAGCCGGGCAAAATAACCGCAAGCCATACGCGCAAATCACTCTTGAAGAGATTCGTCATTTAGTTGATAACCCGCAGAAAGTGGATAAATCTCTAGCACAATGGCTAATTTCTTCTACGCTACTTAGCCGATCCTCTCAGGAACAAGCAGCGAATGGTGAATTCGGGATGCTTTGTGGTGATATTGACAAAAACGCTATTGGGATTAATGGAATTGAAGGAAGTATCGAATTGTTGTTTCCCAACTGTGACTATGAAATTTACACCACAAAGTCAGCTACCCCGAGCAATCAAAAATGCCGCATTTTAATTCTACTGAAAAAGCCATTGTCTGGCTCTGATTGGGTTATCTGCCAGGAGATTTTTAACGATAAGCTTGAGTCAAATGGGATCATTCCAGACCGCGCAAGTGAAAGACCGGCTCAGCTTTTCTACCTGCCTAACCGTGGCGAATACTACGACAGCAAAAGTAAAAGAAATGGTACATTTTTGATCCATCGCTTGAGTGGGCTGATGAGATTAAAAGCAAGCTTGCAGAGATAGCGCGGGCAGCCGAAGAACTGGAAAGGCTCAGAAGTGCGCCAAATCGAAGCGTAGTGCGTTCAAACCGAATTCTGGCACGAGTTCTCCTGATTTAATTGGCGCCTTTAATCAAACTTTACGATTCAGGACGTTTTGTTGCAAGCAGGCTACGATCAAATAGGAGATACTTTCCGACGCCCCGGATCTGAAAGCGGCTCATTTTCCGCCAGTGTAAAGGATGGCAAGTCCATTCACTGTCAAGTAACGATCCTTTATATACAGGTAGGGGCGGAGGTGGTGCCCATGATGCGTTCAGTACATTTACAGAAGTGTTTCATGGGGCAACCGCAGCAGCATTAAGAGATGCTGGTGACAATTGGGTCAAGATTGGTCCCGAGTCATGGAATAAGGAACAGCGAGAATATGACCAGCAAAGGGCTAAAGATGCTTTCTCACCACGGGGCGAAGATGATACCCCGCGCTCATTCGAAGATATTCTAATCGAAGCTAAAGCTCTTAGTAATGATTCTCAACCTGATGATATCCAAAACTTGCGCTTGAAACGCGATCGCTTTCATATTTCAGCAGCGACGCGTCTTTGAAGCGATTAAAAGCCAAACTGGCACACCATTTGGATTTACTCGATAAATCTTTAAAAGATCATTCAGAAAGTTCTTCAGATGATCATCTATCTATGGCGCGTCTTGTAATTGAAAAGACCGGTATTGAAAACATAATAGCTAGCCAAGGTTCTGTTTGGCTATGGTGCGATTCTGGTATGTGGAAGAAGCTGGAGAAGCGTGCTGTAAAACAAATAGTTCAGAACATAATAGCAAATGAGATTGATGGTGTTTCAAAGTGTAGTGTAGACAGCATAAGTGATCTTCTTGAAACGGAGATTTATAACACCAGACCAGAAGTTCAACGTAGGTCATGACGAGTGTGTCAATTGTCAGAACGGTGAGCTATCTCTTATAGATGGTGAATGGCAGCTATTGCCTCACGAACGGAAGAATTACCGAACTACACAGATACCTGTTGTCTATGCTGTCAACGCAAACGCACCGAGGTTCATGCGGTTTCTAGATGAGGTGTTTGCCGGTGACTCCGACAAGGAAGATAAAATAAAAGCATTGCTTGAAATGATGGGCTATTCACTGATGGCGCATTGCAAGTGAGAAATTCATCATTCTTGTGGGTATTGGAGCCAATGGGAAAGCGTATTGCTCTCAGTGCTTGAGTCGCTAATTGGAAAAGAAAATATATCTGGCGTACAACCATCGACGTTTGACAGGTCCTTCCACAGAGCGCATTTACATGGAAAACTTGCAAACATAGTCACAGAGATTAAACAGGGTGAGGTAATCGATGATGCTTCACTAAAAGGTATTGTTTCGGGGGAGCCTACTACAGTGGAGCACAAGTTCGGGCATCCTTTTGTTATGCGGCCATTCGCCACATGCTGGTTTTGGGACTACCCACATGCCACATACGCGGGATTTCTCTAACGCATTGTTTCGGCGTACTTTCATATTAAAGTTTAACAATGTTTTTGAGGCAGAATTAGGTAACTGCGATCCACCTCTGAGAAATACGCTCGCCAGAGAATTGCCCGGTATTCTGAATATGGCGTTAAATGCTTACGCTAAAGCCATTGTTAATGGGTTTACTCTGCCGAAAAGCTCCATTGAAGCAAGGGACGAATGGCGCATCGAAGCCGATCAGGTCGCACAGTTTATTGATGACGAATGCGTCAGGGATGACAAAAAAGAGGTTCAGGCTCAGTTGTTGTATAGGGCATATCGAGAGTGGACGCGTAACTCTGGTATTAACCTAACATTAACGATGAAGTCGTTTCGTAAACGTTTGGATGTTCTTGGGTTTCGGTGCCAGACGCACGAGTGAGGCCTGTTACGTTACGGGGTTATCTTGTGCCCAGAGCCATAGTGAATTTTGGGGGATGCCATGACGCAATGACGCATATGACGCTTCTCTACATTCCACGAAACAAAAAATAAATATATTCTAAATATTCTTTTCTGGATGTAGGGGAATCTAGGAAGAAGCGTCATAGCCGTCATAAGTGTCGAATTAGCAAATATCCCATACTGATGGCAGATACTTTATTACCGAAGCACTTGTTAAAGCAGGAGAAAAGCAATGACAGCAAAAGAAGAGCGTGGACGCTGGAAGAAAGGGGAAAGCGGCAATCCACGTGGCCGTAGCCCTGGTACGGGAAAGGTGGCGCAGTTAAGGGAGAGCATCGCTCAACATCTACCGGAAATTATCGAACAGTTGGTCATTAAAGCCAAGGAAGGCGATTCACAAGCAGCCAGGTTACTACTAGAACGGGTTATACCGCCAGTTAAATCAATGGAGCAATCCGTTAAGATCAGCTTGCCAGTAGATGCCGATTTGTCCACGCAAGGTCAATCAATTATTCAGGCTGTTGCTAATGGAACGCTTGCGCCAAGTCAAGGTAGCGCACTACTAACCAGCCTAGGGACATTGGCAAGGATCAAAGAAATGGATGAGCTGGAGAAACGTTTAACTGCATTGGAGCAAGCCAATGAACATAAAAAATAGATTGGAGAAACTGGAGCAAATGATCAGGCCTCAACAAACGCCCTTGGTAATGATTAAATTTGAGGATGCTTGGACTCCTGAACAGCAGCAACAAATCGATGAAGCCAAAGCAAATGAACAAAAAATTATAATGGTTGAATTTGTTTGATAAATTAATAGGCTGATATAAGATGGCGATGCTTAAAAGACGGGTTATCGTGTTAGAAGCAAAGGTGACGAAAGAAGCAACGATTGAAGATTTATTGCACGCTATAGCTGATGAGAAAAATGGAATAAAGGTTTCTGATAAAGAATGGCAGCATATTCGAGAGTCCCGTGTTTACAAATTTATAGAAAGTGGTACCTGTAAAGATAATCTCTGATATCTGAAAGAGGATAATGAAGGGACATAAAAAGTTTTATTGATTTTATGGAATTCACTATTGCTCGGTACAAATTATTCATGAAGTTACTTTTATATTCCACACAAGTCAAGCTTCTTCTTGTAGCATGGGCTCACAAATTAATCGTCCCGGATCTATTGTAGGAACAAAAGGGAGAAGAAAACAGAAGCAAGCGGTGATGGTTAACAAAGTTATAAATTAAGCGACTGGTGTGTGAAATTTAAAAGTTATTATAAAAAAGAATCTGGATCTTCATCCGACTCAATTTATGAGGTGTGTTGTGAAGAAACTATTTATTACAATTGCGTTCATGATTTCCGCAAACAGTTTGCTTTATCATTCGTTTATCATGGCGTCAAATGCTCATGCAGTGATGCCGGTGTGAACAGACAGACCTTATGAGAGTAGGATAGAAATTGTGTCTGGGGGAGGGCAAACATACATATTGGGATTGGTGGTGGGATGCCGTTAATTGCCTATCAACTTCTGGAAAGATAGTTCCTGCTTGTATTTATCCTGGGTTTGGTGAAAAACCTTTTACCCTGACTTGCTTCCTACCACAAAGACGGCAACTGAAGCGATTGGAATATTTAACGCCCCACACTTAACAATTGTACATAATGAGATGTATTCATCTAAAACGGCTGGGATTCAAAACGGCGATGAGATGGATAAAATTGAAATCAAATCGAGTTGGTTTAATATATATTTACAAACATATTTATTTGTATATAACGAAAAAGATAAAACACTAACGCTTGATCTGTCTTCCACATCAGGTGGTAGCATATTTGCATCTGGAACGTGGAATATGCTATCAGAGGAACATACGCTTGATGAATACTTGGACCAACGGTACAACAATATATTCAAATAAGACCGGAACTGAATTCAAATATTATCTGGAAGAATAACATATTGCGCAAATAGGGGATAGAACAAGACCGGACAATCCACGTTAATCGATATGAAGTTTTTTGATTGACGGATTCAAATTGTTCATGCATGAACAAACTTTGAAAGTATGAATATTGATTAAAGTCGCTGAAAGCAAAATCACTAATGCAAGTATGAAGCTTATTGATCCGGCCATTAAAAAGATTTATTAGAATCTCCGTATTCCGGCTTTCTCTGCTATCAGAAATCGAACTGTTTAATGGCCGACTCTATAAGTTACATTATGACGATTAATAGATAATTAAATGTATCATAAATCACTTTTCGACAATTGAAGATTAGTTTCTTACGTATCATGTCTGAGAACAAACAAATTAGGAGAGAAGGTAATTAAATTAGCTTTGTTTCGCAGATTAGAATGCAGAAGAATCTTTAATGATTGGTGGCAACTGTACCAACATGCATTAGAGCCTCGTTCTGCAGGCGTTGCAGTCACATCTTACTCTAAGTTGTAAATAATACTTTTTAATTCTGTAATAGAGGGGTGAATTATGTCATTAGGTTTCAAACTTTCAAAGTAATAAGCTGGCTTTGGATTAGTCCAGCCACCAACAATTATTTTTCCAGATATATAGATCCATTTGTTCAAAACAAAAGAAGTGTCTTCTGTTTTGAAATCAAATATAAATATGTTTGTACTGGCGGAAATTGCGCTTGAAGTAAATGTATCGACGGACTCTATTGTTGTTGAAGCATTGCCTGTAAGAGTTGAAAGAAGAGAATTTACAGTAATTGTAAGCTCTTTTCCGTTGAAGTAACCAACAGCATCTACAGATGCTGTTTTCTCGGGGAGAGAAATACTCTTTGGAGTGTCTGGTGGTGGGGGGGCGCCTGCATATCCTAGTGTAGTATCAATACATACATTTCCGTTACTATCAACCCGTGGGTGACCACCTGTTAATCTAAGTGTATAAAAATTTTCTTGACTATCAAGTACTGTGAATCTGCTTTGTATAGCTATACTTGTTGGTGATGCGTTGGAGAGATTCTTTGTATCAGCACATTCAAATCCATTAAAAACAATTGACGTTGCTAATGAGTAACTAGATAGCAGACAAAGAGTTGCAACTGCACATATTTTTTTCAATTTAATCTCCAATCAGTTGATACCGCAGTGCCAAGGTTAAGCGCGTTTTCTTTTCTGCGATGTGCCATAAAACCCAGCAAACCTAGGCCAGCCAATAACATCAAATACGTTTGTGGTTCTGGTATTGGTGAAATATTGTCACGGTTAAGAAGATAAGAGTGTCCATTTGAGCCATACGCAATTATTTGACCAGAAGAATTGATGGCGCTAGCATAGCTTAGTGATGTTCCAATAGATGCGCTAAGAAGTAAATTAAGATCCTGCATACTGCCATTCTCGTACAGAAAAGCAAGGTCGTTGGAGTAACCAACAACTTGTCCAGAATCATTAATGCCGAAAGCTAATGAAGTCCCATCGTTCAATGCACCAAGATCAGCCATTACTCCATTATCGTAGATGAATGCATGTTCAACTGCTTCAGAATCAATAATAACCATAGAATAACCTACTACTTGTCCGCTGTTATTTATTGAATAGGCGCCACTTGCTCCACCATGTTCCCGGATCGGTTCCTGACACCTTGCTCATACAAAAAAGCATGATTCCCATGCAGTCCCAGCGATGCTCCAACTATTTGTCCAGAGTCATTAATACTCTCTGCACTCGTATGTCCACCGTTACCATTCAATGAACCAATATCCTGCATTACGCCATTATCAAAAAGAAATGCGTTGTAATTACTACCAACATGAGGAATGGCATTTGACCATCCTGTCACTTGTCCTATCTCATTTATATCTGTTGCTGAACTTAAAGTCCACCGCTTAATGTACCGATATCTAGCATAACTCCATTGTCTATAAAGCATGGCTAAAAGTGTTAAGTACTGCCATGATGATCATCAAAAACATAATGTCCAACTACTTGACCTGCATTGTTTATTCCATAAGCTACACTCGCGAATCCGTTCAACGCTCCTAAATCTTGCATGCTGCCATTCGAATAAAGAAAAGCTCGTGGGTTAACAGAATCAAAACTATAAGAATAACCAA
>JADKCL010000056.1 GCA_016718825.1 Bacteroidota bacterium
GAAACAATTGAATGCCAGGTGCCGGTCATTTCCCCCATTCAAGGACAGCATCGCTTTGCCTTCCTTGGAAGGGTTCAAGGTTGTCGCCATTCGAGACGTCATCTATTGTGAGGCAGACAGCAATTACACCATCTTTCATTTGGTCGAGATAGGCAAATATACGGTCGCAAACACCCTCGGGAGCTACGAGACGTCGCTGTCAGACAAGCCATTCTCCGAATCCACGACAAATACCTCGTCAACTTGCAACACATCAAGGCCTATCACAAAGGCCGAGGTGGCAGTGTGGAAATGTCCAACAAAAAAGAGCTCGATGTATCCACGCGGAAGCGTGATGCGTTTTTGGCGAAGCTGTCGGAATATACGAGGGGGGTTTAGGAACATACCAGCAATAGCCATTTTTACAGATGCTAATCACACGTAAGCTAAGCTTCGTCGCAGATGATCACGCATCCTGCACACCTGCGCACTCTAGCTAACGCCTGCGCATCCACAAGCGTAATATTGTCATGATCTCGCTGAGATCGTTTCAATTGTCTTCAAAAACACTTTATCTAAAATGAAAAGAACAAGAGTATTGCACAAGGCCGCACGATTGTGGCTGTGCAGTTTGATTGCCCTTTTGGGGTTGAATTTTAACATTTCAAATGCCCAAACTGGCGTGTATACCTTTGGCACGGACAATGCAAATGAAGGTGGGCGTGTGCTTTGTGACGACCCTGTACATCAGCGGATGTACATTGGTGGGTACCGGCGTGACTCCACATTAATCATGATGGTGGATTACAATGGATACATACTTGGGGAAACGACATTTATGGTGTCTGATGTCGGGGCTCGGGATATTCTCACCGATCTTAAGTTCAGCGCGAATGACAGCTTTCTCATTGGAACTGGAATCCAACTTCCTACTGCTGGCACTCAATATGGGGGATATATTTTCCGTATGACCAGAAATTTGGTGATGGATTGGATGCAGGACTTCCCAACTGGCACAAATTCTTTACTACCTAAAAATATTCAGGACCTGGGCACTAACTTCACTTACTATGTTGTAATGGGTGCCTGTTATCAAACTATAATTGGACGTCGTCTATGGGTTGACAAGCAGACCAGGAACGACCATCACGAATTCCGCATCGTTACGATGTCGGGGGTCCTGAAGATTTTGAAGCATCAGTGATACAAGGTCAAGACTTATTCATCACTGGCAGGCTTGGGCACTCTGGCGGTGACATGTTTTTACGGCCAGGACTCGTGCGTATGAATGGAACAACGGGAACGATAATCCCCAATAATCAACATACCTATTTGGTTGATAGCGTTCAGCATGCAAGGTTATATTCCACGGACGTAGCCCTTGATGATGATGCCTCACCAGTTACTATCGGCAATGGAGATTTCCATAGCAATGGTTTTGGTTTAAGCTCCTTCTTTTCGATTCACAATCAGACGACGAATGAACTAGCAGGCTGGGAAATTGACATTGCGGATTTTCAGTATGAGGAAGCTGCTGAAGTAATCCGAGCACCGGGAATGGGTCTTGGCAGTTTTGTCATATTTGGCCAAGGAAGGTTGAATGGAGTCACCACCAATGGGCACAGTTCAAATCAACTTTGGATGATGAGTATCAATCGCAATGGAACCACAAACTGGTTTAGGCAATATGGAGGCTCTGGCATAGGAATTCTATGACTGGACAAGTCAACAACAGTTGATTTCTATCAATTCTGGAACAGCACGACTTGCATTTGCAGCGACCACCATTGCTCCAGGCGAAACGGATGAAAATATTTTGCTAGTTATGTCGAATGCTTACGGCGAATTTGATGCCATTGATGGCAATTGCATCTCCAGCCCGATTGGTATTAGCATGACATCACATATCCATAACAATACCATCAATATGGTACGCTCCGACAGCGGGTGGGTCAGCAATACCGTCACTCCAATGCTCAACCACCCCGCCCTTCACACCCAACCCCCGTGTGGCCCTTCCTGCTTCGCCGCCATGGAACCTAGCTTCAGCCACATCACTGTCCCCAATGACCGACCACCAACCAGACCAATACCCCCTCGGGCAGACAAGTATGGGCGGGCAAAGTCTATGTGGGAGCTGACGTGACCATCGATGGCATTGTGCTGGATATTTCTGAATCCGATATTGTCTTCGCGCCTTGCACCCGCATCACCCTCATCAATGGAGCGCGGTTGGAGGCGAACAATTCCACCTTCCGGTCTTGTGGGGATAACGATTCCTGGGAAGGGATTTTCTTCACCTCCACCGGTACGACGCATACATCAGGGGCTGTGGATGGATGTCTGTTTAAGAATGCTGTGGATGCTATTCGATTGGAAAGCGCCCCGGGCAACAAGACTGCTGCCTACGATGTGCGGATCACGGACAATAGCTTCGTCACTTGTCTCCATGGCATCAGAATGCCGGGTGTCGCCCGCTTGAACATGCTGGAAGGCATCACTGGCAATCGATTCACGGTCGATAATCGTCCAATAGTTTGGGGAAGCAAAAACCCTAACGGGCAGTGTATTACTTCTTTCTCACAGGAATTCGAAGGCATCAGCGCAGTGGCTACTACATTTGTTGGACAAGTCTCACAAAATAGTTTCATCAACACGAGTGATGTTGCCACGACTACGCTTGGGGGTATCATTTGGAACAATTGCATTGGTCGAATCTCTCTCAATCAATTCACCAACAATCGCCATGCAGTGCAAATGAATCGCGGCACCCGAGCTGCGATTGAAAACAATGCGATCGAGGTCACGCAACGGTTCGCCCAATTTGAAACCCAGATTTTGTTGGTAGGCACGACAAATTCCTCTGTACTGGGAAACCACTTGATCAACTCCAATGAAGCAGGCACTTTCAACCGATATGGTGCAGCCATCAGCATCGAAATTGGCACGTTTATCAATGTCAAGGAAAATACTGTGGACGGCTTCACCAATGGTATCCAATTCTATGGATGTAATCACTCCGCCATCGACGAAAATAAGCTCACGAACTGTAACGTCGTAGGTATCGTGGTGCAAGGTGGTGCCTCCAACACTGTCAGTTGCAACGAAATCAAAATGCGTTTGCAACTTGACAACGCGCATCCTTCAGAGGGAATTTTCTACAATCACCTTGTGTCATCTCTGCCTTCAGTGGATATTCGCGGGAATTGTATTACGGATGCTTCCTTTGGGATCGTTGCCAATAATCAATCCAATCTGATGGCAATGCCGAGAATGCGCAACAATTATCTCTACAACTACACCCGAGGTGGTATCGTTACTTTTCGGTTCAATGGCGCACAAGGTACAGGCATCGCCACACCTGCCCAAGCTGGACGAAATACCTTCGTGAGCAACAATGTTTTGGGTGGTGCAGTGGATATCCATTCCAATGGACAATCCCAGACATGGTATGGAAACTACGGCATCAGCACGGTGAGTGCAGGGGTGACCTTGATCGGCAATGGCACTTATCACAGTATCGCAAGTTGCGGGCTGCAAATCGGATCGGGAAACTCCGCGATCGGTTACAATGAAGTTTGTGATCAGTTCACGACAGGCCCCATCCAGATGCTTCAACGTTTGATCAGTGGCGACTATTCAGAATTTGAATCGGACAAATTCGGTGATGCCAAAGCTGTCATCGCAGCCGCTTTGACCGAAGCCTTGCTCGACGGCGGCTCTGCGGATGTAGCCGCGGCGTTCAAGGCTTGGATAGGCACCAATGTTCAATTTTTGCCAGCAGAAAAGGCTTGGGTTAATTATCATTACCACAATGCAATGGGTGAATCTGATGCAGCCTTGGCTGCCCTTGTGGATTTGCAAAATGCAGATAGTCGTTTCAAAGACTTTGTAACTGTCGAATCCATTGATCAACAACTTGCGCTGCATGGACGTGCGGTTGAGAATTTGACGGACTCTGAAATCAATGAACTTGCGGCCATTGACAATGCAAGGTTGGAATTTGCCGACGATGCGCGTGATTGGATGCATGTAGGCATAGGTGCGCATCCGCACCTCCTCAAGGCGATCAACCTTCCAGAAATTGCCCTGGAAGGCCGCCATATCCAGGATGTACGTCAAGAAAGCCTACACCTATTCCCGAACCCCGCAGAAACGCAGGTGACAGTCGAGTATGTCCTGGACAACGCTTTGGGTGGATCCTTGCGGATCTTTGATATAGCAGGTAAAATGATGTATCAAGCACCGCTTGCCGGAGATGCTTCCAGTACAACGCTCGATCTGACCACATGGTCGCCGGGTATCTATCTTCTGTCGCTTTTCAATTCCGAAGGGCAGGTAAGCACTGCGAAATTGATTGTGAAGTAGACCGTTGAGGTTCTTCAGTAAAGCATCCCCCTGTTTCGATGGAGACGGGGGGATGATTCGTTCTTGACGATCAATCGAAAGTGTTCGGGTATGGAGAAAAGCCGGCTTTTGTGCTGACAGACAAGCTTATTCGTCAAAGCTCATCAAAATGGAATTTTAGCTTCTACCTATTTGTGGGGCGTGAAATTCAGGAATTGTTTGGCTTGAAACTCGATCGATCATTGTGGGTATTGGCAGACATGGGTGTGAATGTGCATTCCTGTCTTCATTGTTATGGGACCTTAGCGTTTGAGATGTTCGCAGACATCGGCCTCTTCTCAGGTCATCCGCAAAGCCATCGACAAGCCCGAAATCCCTCCACAATGGGTTCGAACTTTGTGCCGCTGGGTGTACATGAAAGGCCTTAAGAGCAAAGCTCGGCTACTCGCTGGGCTTTTTCAATTCAGGACGGGATCAGAATGGGATCATTTAATGCCCCCGATCCTATCAGCTACTTCAAGTGGAATGAATTGTCCATGTCATTCGTTAGGTATATTCTAGTTTTCCTTCCAACCTGAAGTACACCTTATCGCCTAAAAAGTAATAACTTGCATTTGCAAAATATAGCAAGGTTATATGCCATGAAGTACTTCTTCCTTTCTTTGTTTCTCACCTTCATCTCGGTTTCCACCGCAATGGGACAGGTTTTTGAATGGGGAAGGCAGATCTATGGAAACAGCTATATCAATGGTGTGGCCATCTCTGAAAGCGCCGCGCCGTATGTATGCGGCTTCAACAATGTCCAGATTAATATCGGTGGGAGCAACCTTTACAATGCAATCGGGGGAGTCGATGGCTTTGTTGCTAAAATGGATCCTGCTGGGAATGTGGCTTGGTATTCCCCGATTGGCTACCCTGGAAGCACCTGCAAGGTCCACGATATCACGCGCGCACCCGACAATACCTTTTTAATTGCCGGTGAGGCAACGGATACGCTGGCATTTGGATCCGATACCTCCACTGTTTACGGGAATCCTGGAAGTTTTTTTGTGGCTCGATTGGATACAGGGGGACAGTACCAATGGATCTTCAGGCATGGAGGCTCCAGATATGGCGGCAGCTATCAGGTAGATCATCTGGTCCGAGCTGATACCGCCAACAACTGCTATGCCTACGTTGCTTGGGACTCGACCTTGTTTTTTGGACAAGATACCTTCCGTTACAACCATCCAACTGGAAATTCTGCGATCATCAAATTCGACCCTTCGGGAAATCCCCTTTGGGCTTTTCCTGTCTTTAGATCCTCCCACTATCAGAATGCCATGGCGGTGGACGATGATGGCAACACATACGCCGCATTTGCTGTTTATGATTCCGTTTTCATTGGTGGCACTACAATCGTCAATACCGGTGACCCTGATTTTACCATCGCAAAAATCAGCCCCAATGGCACCCTGCTGTGGACACGCACGATCGCTTCGGCGGGCTATACGCTGCCTGGCAGCATGGCGATCGATTCCTACGGGAATCTTTTGCTCACAGCCTATTATTCAGGTTGGGGAACGCTTGACGGGGCGCCTATCGTGACGATTGTAGGTACATCGGGGTTCATTGCCAAGTTTTCACCCAGCGGGACATTGCTATGGCAAGAGTTCGCTGATCAACCGTCAGCACCAGGCTTTCCAAATGATGATTTTCCAATCGCAGCTGGCCGAAATGGAGATTTTTATGTTGCCAGTGGGTTGACAGTGCAGGGATGCAATGCATGTACCGTGGCAATCGACCAACATGTTTTTCCAGTTTGCTGCAGTTCATCACCATTGTTGTGTGTCCGTTATGACTCCTCTGGGACTGCGAAATGGGTGGCTCGGTCCCAGCGTGATGTGGGATTGGCCCCCAATGCTTTTGATATCGCGGTCGATACTTTCGGAAATATCTATTCGACAGGGTCTTTTCATGGGTTCGCGGTTTTGGGGGGAGATTCACTTACGCGGTGGACTTTTGGCTATTCCGGATATGTGGCGAAGGTCAATGCGCAATACAGTGCCGTTTCGGGCGTGGTTTTCGATGACTGGAACTTCAATGGGACATTCGATTCTACGGACGTCCTGGTGGAAAACGCGGTCATCGCAACTTCGCCCGGAGGAGACGTATTTGATACGGAAAGCAACGGAAGATATTTTGCCATTCTCGATACAGGGACCTTTACTTTGGGAATCCCTTCGCCTCCACCCTACCGCACCGTAGTACCCGTTTCCCACACGGCCATCCTGCCCGACTATGGCATGGTGTTGAACGGCTATGATTTTGCGCTGCAACCCATTCCCAATATCCAGGATCTCGAAGTGGATGTGGTGAACTACGGCCCTGTTCGACCAGGATTTTCGCGTTCCTACCGCATTCGCTGCCGCAACGTGGGAACAGATACCCTCTCGGGCACCGTTGTCTTGCGTTTCGATACACTCTTCACTTTTGATTACAGCAATCCCGTCCAATTGTCCTATGGAATCGATAGTGCTGACTGGAGTTATTCGAACCTTCATCCCCAGCAATATTTTGACATCTGGCTTTCGCTGGTACTTTCTCCATCAGCAAGTCTCAATTCTCAGGTGCAATACTATGCCATCGCCAACCCACTCGCCTCTGATACGACGCCGGGAAACAACGTCGACACACTTGAAGTGACGATCACTGGATCTTGGGATCCAAACGATAAGCATGTCGAGCCTGAAGGCGTGATCCTCACGCAGGAGCTGAGTCCCAGCTTTCCTCTGGAGTACATGATTCGGTTTCAAAATACAGGAACGGATACAGCCTTCAGGGTCCGTATCGTCGATACGCTTGGAAGCAGTCTTCAATTGCCTACGATCGAGCTTATTTCGGCGAGCCATGGGTGCACCTGGTCGATGCGTGGTCAGGGAATCGTGGAGTGGTTGTTTGAGAACATTGAGCTCCCAGACAGCAACACCAATGAAGCAGCAAGCCATGGTTTTGTAAAGTTCCGCATCAAGGCAGCCACCCATCTCCAAGCTGGCGATTCGATCCTCAATCAGGCCAGCATCTATTTTGATTACAATCTTCCTGTTGTGACCAATGAGCCATTTAATGAGGTTGAGACCCTTGGCGCTCCCGATCTGGACCATCCGGTAAATGGCTGGCTAGGATTTCCTTCCTGGCCTTGGTACCTTGAATTTGATTGGGTCCCTTATGCAGAATCCTATCAAGTGCAGGTGGCACGCGACACAGCCTTTTCCCAGGTAGTGTTGGATACATTGGTGCCAGACGTTTCTCCGCTTCCCAATCCACCGCGTGACACTTGTGAGTGGCGGTATTGGCGTGTGCGTGCCATCGGACCTCGCGGCGTACTTGGCCCATGGAGCAGTGTGTGGTCGTATTATCTCCGGTTGATGCCGGCAGGAAGCGTTTCTTTGGCCCTTCCCGCTGACCAAGCGATCAACCAACCGCTCAGCAATTTGCCTTTGGCTTGGTCTAACCCTGCAAATGCAGCTGATTTTGAATACCAAATTTCAGCTGACCTTCAATATACGCAAATCGTTGTTTCGGGCTTGACAGGAGGTCCGAACGCCGTTACTGTCGGAGGCCTCAATTCCGGCATGCAGTATTTTTGGAGGGTTAGGGCTTTGAACTGCTCTTCCAATGGGAATTGGAGCAATTCAAGGACCTTTTTTACAATCCTTGAAACACCGACACTTGTATTTCCATCAAACGGAAGCCAAAACCAGCCTTTGAATGCCGTTCAACTCGATTGGTCGGATGTACAAGGCAATCTAAACTATGAAGTTCGATATTCAGTCGACACAAATTTCGTCTTCAATTACGTTACGCTTTACGCAAGTGGCTCAGATACCGTGACAGGTGCACTGCTCCATCATACAATCTATTACTAGAAGGTTCGGGCCACCAACACACCCCGGCTATCTGATTGGAGCAATGTTTGGCCGTTTGAAACACTGGATACTACATTGACATCTCAGTTGAATGGTCATTCTTCAAAGGAACTGGCCATTTGGCCCAATCCTGTTGAAACGACCTTGCGAATTGCAGGGCCATTCCCTCAGGACGGCCGTGTCTTGATCACGCTCTTTGACCGCCTGGGACGTGTTGTTCAGGAAGAAACGCGCGATTCCGAAGGCGGCCTCTTGGACACTTTCCTGGATGTCAAAAACGTTGCTGCAGGGTTGTATTACCTCCGAGTCTCTGGTTCAGGAATGGAAGTGCGGTTTCGACTCATGAAGTTGGATTGACCATTTGCTAGCTTTCAAGGAATTTCCATTTGAGTTCGTTGGGGCCTGTCTGGATCAGAATTTTCAGGATTTGCAGAATTTTCAGGATGGCAACTATTTGATCGATGGTCATCGCTACACAAGGGCAGATCTTTGATCAGCTGAATGATTCATCGGTTGGGTTTGGTCAGCCTTCATTCGATCTTCATGGCAGCTCTTTGATCGGCTGACTTTTTCCATTGGTTGGGTTTGATCCGCTTTCATTCGATCATCGCGGCAACTCTTTAATCGGCTGACTTGATTCATTGAATGGATTTGCTCCGCTTTCATGCGATCATCGCGGCAGATCTTTGCGCAAACTAGGTCCTTCGCTTCGCCCATGACAGGTTTGGCCTTGCTCTTTGGACCCTTGGAGCGTGCCGACCAAAAATACTCAACATCAATCACTTACTCGATCAACAGCTTACGTGTGGCCGTTTTGGAGTTGTTGGTAAATCGAAGGAGGTAGATGCCGGCGGGAACGTTCAAATCAATTTGGGTGTTGAGCTTGCCGCCGGAAGTGACGTGGGTTTCGTCAAGAATTTTTTGACCTACGAGGGTGAAGACTTCGATGGTGGTGGGACCTTTGGCGAGGTCGGTGGCTTGGACATGGATTTGGCCGTTGCTCGGGTTGGGGTAAATTTGGAGGGTTGGGAAGGCTTCGGATGGATCGCTCGTGTGGACCATCGTACTGCTCCAGATTGCTGCTGTGCCGCAACCAAAGGCTGCTAGCGTTACTTGATAATTGCCAGGCAAAGTGTAGTTATGGGTCGGATTGACGAGGGTGCTGCTGTTGTTTGTGCCGGATGCTGGATCGCCGAAATTCCAAATATAACTGTCTGCGAGCAGGCTGGTGTTGTGGAACGACCACAATGTGCCGTTGTGGGAGCTTGTGAAGCTTGCCGTCAAGGTGGTGGAAAGTGCGGTGTCCAAGAGGGGAAAAGGCACGTGGATGAATTTGGGTCGCCATGTATCGGCATTTTGGTCGCTGCCAGATCCACATTGCGAGGTGCAGCCATTGGTTAATGTGTCGGTGTCGAGGTCGCGCACATTGTATGAGAGCATCAAAGAATCACAATGTGTCAAAGACTGATGCGTATAGGCCCCAAACCCAAAGATCGGCAGGTTGGCCGCGCTGTCGGGAGTTGTGGCGAGCACGGCTACGGCCTCAAACGGCCCTTTTAACGAATCGCTTCGATAGGCCAAGATATTGCGCTGCAAACCACAACGTACTAGATCGGGTTTGGGATTGTGGGTGATGAGATAATAATGGCCTTGCATGGCGGTCACACTGAAATTGTCGGAGACTTCGATGGGGGCAATAGGCCGAGCATCGACAATGTTCGGTGACCAACTTGTCGGGGTTGCATAGTACCATGTCGCGGAGTCGTTGGCCAATTCCCTCCGCACGAGATAGGGGTGCCTTCCTGAACTGTCCTTTTTGGTTCCGTAGAGGTAGAGTTGTCCTGCCAAGGAATCTACAATCACAGCCTTGCCAAAATCAATCTCGTCATTGCCGGGAATACATCTGGTGATATCGAGCAATGTCATCGTGACGATCCCTATTCGTGCTGCATAATTCCCCACGAATGTGGTGTCATTCGCATATCGGGATAGGAAGATGGTGGCGGTATCACCATACTCCACAAATCCATGGCCTGGCAACAGGTAACTGCTGTCTAGGGCTGGATATTGAAAATACGACCGACTGGGATGGCCTACGACGGTATCGAGAAAGGTTGTGAAAGTGCTCAGGTTCACACTGTCTTGCACCATGAAACAATTGTCGATCTCTTGTCGCCCACAAGGTATGGTATTGTTGGGCGAAATACTGTCCAAATGACTCCTGCCAAAAAGCCAGATGGTTCGGCCATCCGGCAAGGCTATTGAGGAGGCGAGTTCGCCTGCAATCCATCGATTGCGCAAACTCGTCGTAGGCCGGAAATAGTTGTTGTAGGTGGTGTCTGATACTGCAAAATATGTGGGGCAGAGCCCTAGAACTTGAGTCGGCGACCATTGATCGGTCAAAGTACCATTTCCCACTTGGCCAACAATATTGGACCCCCAAGCCCAGCAGTTTCCGTCAGGGGAAATGATCATAGAATGAAGCCATCCTGCAGCAACTGATGTGGCCATCCAACCTCCCAAAGCTGTGAGGGAATCCCTGTCGATGGTATCGCCCAAGCCTAATTGGCCATATTCATTGTCCCCGACAGCCAAAACACTGCCATTGCTACGCAGGGCCAATGTATGCCGTCCGCCGCCCACCAACGCCGTCACACTATTGCCATTATTCATCAGCACCGGGATGAAACGATCCAAATTGTCGCCAACCCCCAATTGTCCTTTTTCATTTCCGCCCCACGCCCACGCTTGCCCATTGCTTTGAAGAGCCAGGGCATGGAATCCTCCAGCAGAAATCTTCACAATGCTGTCCACGCCCATCAACAGCACAGGCACCTCACGAATCGTGTCGGCAACGATGCTATCTCCCACCTGCCCATGGGAGTTGGAACCCCAAGCCCAGACTCTGCCATCGCGTTGTAGGGCCATGGAAAAATAACCTCCTGCCGCAATTTCTACAATTCCCGTCAATCCCATGACCTGCTGCGGGGCACTACTGTCAGCAGTGGTCGAGTCGCCCAATTGGCCTCTATCGTTACCGCCCCATATCCAAACCGTACTGTCAGATCTCAAGGCCATGGAATGGAAGCCCCCCGCAGAAATCGCTATAATGCCTGAAAGACCCGGCACTTGGGCGAGAGTGTCTCGATCAACGGAATCATTGAGTCCCAATTGCCCATCACCATTCAGTCCCCCTGCCCATACGGTACCATCGACACAAAGTGCCAGGACATGCACACCTCCGCCAGAAATTGCAATGATGCGCTCAGGCGCTTCAATCTTGACAGGCACTTCACGTTCGAAACCCCACACCATTGCCGTGCTGTCACTGCATACAAACAGGCTAAGTCCTACACCTGCGCTGATCTGCTGGCTCAAAAGTGGTTGAAAATTCACCATCATTCCCATCCATATTCCCACCAACCCAACAAGCTTGACCATCTTCAATCTTTGCATCTTTGCCAATAGGATTTCCATGAAGCACGAAATTACAAAAAACAATCAACTAGTTTCGATATCGCCTACAATTTGTTGTTTTGCGCCAATTATCACCTTCTTGACAGGAAAACGAAGTGGGCCCAAGTGTTGCTTGAGCCCACTTCGTCTCGCATGATCACAGTCTCACCTCGTCAAGACCAATTCTCGACTCGCAACCATTTCACCATCCACCATAAGCTCATAGAGGAAGATCCCGTTGGAAAAAGTGTCGCCGGGAATCAATAGGTGTCCTTTCCCTTTTTCTTGAATAGGATATCTTGCTTTGTCCATTCCTTCCAAGGTGACAATCCTTATATAGGTATTGGGAAATTTTCCCTCAACAGCATAGTTGATGACAATGGTTTCGTAAAATGGCTGCGGGGCAATTTGGTCAAGACGGTTCGCTGCAGGGCCTGATGTATCGTCTGCGTAACACGCTCCTTGTACGCCTGTACTGAGTCCGCAAGAGCCTGATTGTGCCCCATCCATCCATTTACGGGAATCAGTCTTGTTTCCAGACAAGGCTTGAATACCAAGCGATGATGCTGCGGCTCCAATCGAGTATGAACGATGCGATGGATGGACATTGTAGTTGTTTCTGGAGAACGTCGAATCAATGTACCACCTGTAAAGACTGTTTGCGGGATCCTCAATGCAATTGATGGCGTGGATGATTTCATCGTCGGAGGCATGCAATCCCTTTTGAGTGGTGTACCACGTTTGTTGGGCGGAAATCATTGAAGTCCCACATCCAATCAAAAGTCCCAAGATCAGTAAGACAATGTGCTTTTTCATATCGTTCTATTTTTTTTGAGTAATTGGTTGTTGTCCTCTTCAGCGATCCGAGAATTTGGTTTTCAACACAAATTTCTGGAACGATTTCTGGCAAGAATTTCATTTTGGCTACCTCTTTTTTTGCGTCCAAGTGAGCAAGAGGACAGCAAGAAAAAGCTCCTGCCATCCTCCTGCACCTCAAATAAGTCCTTATCTCGTCAATACCATCTTGCGGGTCGCAAACTTCTCCCCGTTGATGTACAATTCGTAGAAGTACAAGCCTTCGGAAAGGGAGTTTCCAGAGATGGAGATTTGGCCTTCTCCCTTGTCCAGAATCGGATAGTGGCCGATTTCATTGCCTTCCAGCGTCACCACGCGGATGAAAGTGTTGGGCAAGGCTTCCGCGACAAAGTAGTGGATCACCGTTTGGTCGTGGAAGGGGTTGGGAGCATTTTGGTCGAGGCGAGAGGAATTGGGAACGCTGAGCGTGTTGCCAATAGCATCCGCTTTGTCTTGTGTCAAGACGCAGCAGCCATTCACTTGTGCTTCGAGTTTTTCCAAGCGCGTTTGGAGGGCTTCGATGAGGGCTTTTTGGGCGTCGATCAGTTCGTTTTGGCTTTCATTGTGGGCATTGAGTTCCTGGGTTGCTTTGACGAGGGGCACGACGAATTGACTGTATGCAATGCTATAATTGTCATTGTCGTGATCAGGCTTATGGAGACCATTGAAGTTGTAGCCCGATTCAGCGGCTGCACGCTCGACTTCTTGGGCCAGGAATCCACTTTGCCGGATGGCCGTTGAGGATTCAAAGTCCACACCTTCGATATAGCCTTTTCTCACGCTGTCTTCCATGCCTACCGTGAGGAATTCAGTGAATTTCTTCGTGTCGAAATTGTACACTACTGGACGCAACTTGGAAATGAATTCAAGTCCTTTGACATCGTCCTTGACATTGGTCTTAAAGCGGGCCGTAGTCGAGGTAGCCGCGGTCCATCAATAACACGCTGCCCGAGGGAAACGAGATGCCACGGGCGGCGATGACGTCGTGCGTCTTACCCTCCGTGACCACCGCGAAGACGGGCAGCAAGCCATCATAGTCGAGGACTGTGTGGATTTTGATCGCCCCCTTGGCCTGTCTGTACTTCGCCCAGTCGAACACTTCCATGCAAAGCGACACCAGCGTGGAATCAATCGAATAGACCTTGTTTTTGATCCTCAGCTTGCCAGGCCTGTTGCCCATGAAGGTACCCGAAAGGTGGTCGAAAAGGGCGAAATAGAAGTCCCGGAACAACTCCCAATCACGGTTGGTGTTGCCGTAGCTGATCGAGGACTTGGATGGGGCGCGCGTCACGCCGAGGTGGTTCAGGTTGCCAGCACTGCTACGAAGGCCGTTGGCAATGTCCCGCAGGGACTCGCATTTGGCGATTTGAAGGAACAACATCGAGATCAGGTGCGTCCAAGAATCAAATCCCTTACACGCAAAGTCGGACTTGTGCTCAGCGACCTCTTTCTGGAACAAATTTCGAGGAAGAATGCTGACCATTTGGGCGAAAATTGTAATATTGCTCATGAGCGGGATGACTATTTTTGTGGTGCAAAAACAAGGTAGCCATTTCCGCTCAT
>JADKCL010000057.1 GCA_016718825.1 Bacteroidota bacterium
CAGGTTATTGCAAACTTGAATATCAGAATAGTCATCGTCATATTCATAGTCATAGATTGGCATCCACAGTCCATCGGAGAAAAACGCTGGGATATGATACTCAGGATTCCAGTACCAGGTATACTCTGCGGGTTGCGTTGGGAGGAATTCCCCCCTTACAAGAACAATTTGTCCCTGAACGGCCGAGCACAAAAACAAAACGCTGAAATAAATGGGCCAATAGGCTCGACGAGATTTAAAAAAGGGATTCTGGGTCACTGTCTTCATCGTACAAAGGCTCCTTTCTCATTGATTTTGCGCTTTTTCCCTTTGAACATGACATTCGCCTTTCCATTTTGGAAATAGAAGAAAGCATCGTACTTCGGCTCGATCAACCATTTCCCATATTCATCAAGCATGCCCCAATTTCGAAGTTCATTGCAATACCAATGCGTGGATTTATATTCTTCAAAATGAGGTGCGCAAAATGCAAGCCTTCCTTGCACCGTATCTGGCACCACTTCGGTACCTGTCGACAAGTCGCAATCATATTGCATGCTGAACTGCTCGCGCCTCCATTCATGAAAAGCGTTGGAGCCCAACATCATATACCGATTGAGGTTTCGCTGAGCAAATATCTCTTGGCCGCAAAAGTAATCAAAGATCATTTCGTGCCGACTTCCAACTTGATCATATAGGATATAAGCCTTCCGCTTTTCCCCCTGTGAATGCAAGATTACGAGTTCGTTGCAGGTGCTAATACTATCGATACGGTTCCAACGATCACTCACCAACCTCCATTGTCCAGCCTTGTGGGTATATACCTGCATGCTATCGGTGTTCAAGAACCAATTGTAATGCCGGCCTGGAAGCGTATCGGGAAACTGGGTTCCTTTGGTGAGGGAAATGGTCTGTCCCTTCATGTGCATCGCCAACCCCATCACAATGATTCCAATTAGCCCCTTACAGCATTTGCAAGTGGCAAAGAAAAATAGTCTCCGTATCATTGGTCTCGCTGATTGTTTCATTCTACAAACTCTCCTTTCTCGTTGATCTTGCGCTTCTCACCGTAGTACATCACCTCTGCAAATCCATTTTGGAAACGAAAGGCCCGTCGAATTTGGGCTCGATGAGCCATTTGCCGTTGGTGCCAAGCATTCCCCATCCATGTACCTGCGGGCCATACTGTATTTCACGAACTACGTCATAGGATGTCACACAAAAGGCGGGCAATCCATCCACAATCATGGTTTCATCCCCAGCAAACCAATTCATTCCCGCGAAAGCCGAGTCATGAAAATAATAGCGCATAAATGCGTGGGCAGGAATGAGAGAAACCAGGGAATCGCGTATTTGAAAGCTCCTTCCAGCCTTAAGTCGTCTCCCTGAATTTGTGAGGATGAGGCAATTGCACGAGCTTTGTAGAATGGGACAGTGCTTTGCGAATTTCAACAAGAGCAGATTTTCAAAGGCAACAATGACAAGACTATCGTGCTGGTCTTTCAATTTCCAATTGTTTTCCTCAAAGTGATAAGAAATACGATTCAGCGTGTCGAGATACCACTCGGCCTTGGATAACATAGTAGGCTGTCCCTTGCCCAATGCAATCACTCCTGACCGTACAGGGTGAGTGCAAAAGTGAGTGTAAGGAGGAAAAGGGGATCGGTTTCATTCCGCAAACTCCCCCTTCTCATTGATCCTGCGCTTTTGGCCGTAGTAGATGACGTCGGCAGTGCCGTCCTTGAATTTGAACGAGGCATCGTAATTGGGTGGAATAAGCCAATGGTCATGATTGTCAATGATCACCATAGCAACAGTGACGATGCTCCATTCACCGCTCCTAGGACCCCAGAGGGGTCTCACCTTTATAGAAAACCAGCGCCCACAATGTCTCGACCCCAGCGGGGTCGAACCTTGCACCTTCAACCGATCCTCACAATTCATCCGAAATCCAATTGAAAACATACTCCTCCTTGAATTCGATTTCATATTTCTTCAAAAACCCCAAATACTCTTGTTTGAATGTCGTTTCTTGTGATGGAGTCTCGCCTCCCATGAAGGTTGAATCAACGCTTCACGGTTTTGGACGGCAAAGACGAAGTGGATATACATTTGGGAAAAGGTGTTGGCCATATTGTTTTCAGATTTTAGCGGAGAATGTGCGACCCCGCTGGGGTCGTTAAATCGGGATGTTTCACTTTTCTATAAAGGTTTGACCCCTCTGGGGTCCTTGGAATACCCAATGTTAGTTTTGAATATAGAGGAAAAATATAGATTTTCAACAACATTGATCGCTCTATTTTGAAACACTTCTGTTGCCTAGAGGAGATGTGAAGGTGGCAACCTGGGAGCAAGACATTACGTCAATTTCGCCCTCAATCCACAAATTCTCCTTTAGCCGTGCTGATCAGAAGATTCTCATTGAATTTGCGCTAATGGCCGTCGCAAAGGACCTTAACGGTGCCTTCCTGCTATAACGCACTTGCCCCTTGGAAAACAGGTTGAGCATCAAAGCCAAAACAAGGAATACCGATGCTCGGGCGAATCGGGAATCCCATCCACTTCCTTTATGAACACATGGTTGGTTTCCGCTCAACTTCTCCGTTGGTCAATCGGGCAGAAAAATCCCTCTGCCTCAAGGCAATAATACCAAATCCACCAATTCCTTCAAACTCCCGACCTCAAGATCTGCTTGGGCGCTGCTTGCGGGCGTTGCGCCGGTACCCTCCTGCCCGCGTCTGCGGTTCAACCATACGCTTGCGAGGCCGAGCGCACGTGCAGGCGCGATGTCGTGGTATTGGCTGCTAGCGACATGCAAAATTTCGGATTTGGGAAGGTCAAGTCTGCGAATCGCTTCCAAAAAGTGGCCATGCGCCGGTTTGTAGCTGCCCACATCCTCGGCCGTGACGACCGCATCAAAAGGAACCTGCAGCCAACGCAAGCTGTGCGCGATGAGGTCCTTGTCGACATTGGAAACGACGCAAAGCTTGAAATGCTTTTGCAATTCCGTCAAAGCGGCCACGGAATCCGGAAACGGTTGCCAGTTTTGGATGCCACGTGAAAGCAGATTTTCCTCCTCTCCATGCAATCTGAAGGCCAATTGTTGCGAAAAGGCATGTATGCATTCCCGCAAAACATCCTTGTAGGATTTGAATTTCCCTTTTTCTGCCGCAGGTTCGATGCTGGCATACAACGACAGAATTTCATCTGCCTCGAGGTCACGGCCTTTGGTCTTGAGAAAGGGTTGCAAAGAGGATACCAATCCCGATTCCCAGTCGATCAGCGTGCCGTAGCAGTCAAACGTAAGGGCTTTAAATTTAGAAAAGTCAATCGCCATGCCTCAAAATAGCGGATAATCGGCGACAGTTGCCCCTTTTATGTTTCGGCTCCAGTGCTTGGGCAAGGATTGACAACGGCAAAATTCCTCTCCTGATCCCCTGATTTCCCGCTTTTGGGCGAATATTTCCTAGCTTTGTGGGATGGCAATTCGAAGGAAAATGCGTACCCACAAGACTTGGATGGCCTTGTCCCTCTTTGGATTGGCATTTTTCCACGTTGCATTCGGTCAATTTGTGCCCACGGGTTCGCCCAACTATTCTTACCGATGGTATGGCAACGGGGAAAGCTGCGAATATTTATTCCTCGGAACCTTTCGCCCGATCATTCCTTCTCCCAAACGCGGAACCAACATGCTGCTCGACCGAACCGGCGACTTGGTTTGGTACCAACAAGGCTCTGATTTCACGCTCGATTTCAAGGTGCACCCCAACGGACGCATCACTTACAATGACCGCTTGCGTTGGTATGTGCTCGACAGCGGATTTAATCTGATCGACACCTTGCAATGCGACGGCCGCGTGACCGACCACCACGACATCATCCTCACCGACGACGGACACTATTATATGATCTGCCGCAACGACAGCACGATGGATGCGAGCGGCATTCGCACGAAAAACGGCGCTCAAGGCTCCACACAGGCGCAGGTGCGTATGGTTGTGATCCAAGAACTCGACGAAAACGAGGAAATGGTGAAGGAATGGAATGGTTTTGATACCTATTCGATTTACGACAGCGATACGACGTTTTTCACCAACCCTGGCCTTTTGGATTTGAGCCATACGAATTCGATTGACTTGGATGGGAATGGAAATCTGATGGTCTCGCACCGGCACCTCAACGAAGTCACGTTGATCGATTGGCATACTGGACAGGTAAAATGGCAAATGGGTGGGAAAAACAATGCTTTTGATCTACTCGGAGATCCGGGATTCTTTGGGCAACATGACGCGCGATTTCTACCCGGCAATCGAATTTCCATTTACGACAATGGTCATGGGCAGCATACGGGCCGAGGGATGATCGTCGAATGCGACACTTTGAATTGGGAAGCTGAAACCGTGGCAACTTGGGACGACAGCCTGATCAGCCTTTCAATGGGAAGTTTCCGCGTGCTGCAAGATGGAAGCGCGCTGGTCGGATGGGGCGAAATGACAGCAAGCTGGGACCCGGCGGTAACCTATTATGGCCCGAATGGGAACAAGGTCTTTGACATCTTTCTTTCCAGCGGATATTCGACGTACCGTGCCCAATGTTTGTCGCTGCCCTTTCAGCTACATCGACCACAAATCACTTGCACCCAACAAAGTGGACAGGCCGTTTTGGGCGTGGATGGCGTTTTTGGCGAATATTCCTGGACCAATGGCGATACCTTGCCAAGCATTGTCGTGACAGATACTGGACGGTATCAAGTTTTTGTGCCTTACGGAATCGGCATGATTTCAAGTCCGCCGATGTACATCACGGATTTGCAAAATGCTTGTAGTGCCTTGGAAAGCCCTGCGCCAGCCCAAACTGTTCCCCAAATCCCGAAATTGATCGGCCGGTTTGACCTTCTGGGGCATCCGATTACGCAACCTCAGCCGTTTCAAGTGTATATCGAACGATTCAGCGACGGCAGCAGCAAAAAATTGGTCCTGATTCCGAATCCGTAACTGCATCCACAGCGCATTCGCCTTCAAGCCGGAATTAATGCTTGCATTCAAACGCAAAGCCGGCTATTTACCCGTCGTTCGTGCTTTCATGCTGAGATTGACTGCTTTCAGTCCCTCGGGACTTGCCTTGAACTCGATCCGGCCGTCTTGGTGTTTGGCCTGCTTCAGCAAAATCAAATAACTCCCGTTAGGTTTGAGGCCAACGAGGAATTTCCCGTTTTCGTCGGTCATGATTTGGGTACGCGAACGGCCTTCCCGCAGGTCCACAAGCGCATCCGGCAAGGGCAAGCCTGCTGAATCGAGCACTTGGCCTTCCCATCGGATCAGCTTTGTGACCGCGTACAGATCATCGTCCCCTTTGCCACCCAAGCGGTTGCTTGTAAAAAATCCGACCCCGTTTTCATCATCAAATACAAATCCAAAATCATCGTACGGCGAATTGACCGGTGCACCGATGTTTTCAGGATTGCCGACGACATCGCGGTCGGGATTCACAAAAAAAATGTCGAGTGCACCCAAGCCGCCGCGACCATTGCTCGCAAAGTAGAGAATGCCATTTGCGTCTACCCACGGAAACATCTCGTTTCCTTTGGTATTGATGTCTTGCCCAAGGTTTTCAGGCTTGCCCCAACCATTGCCCGATTTTTCAACCATATAAATGTCTGTACTCCCAAATCCGCCGGGCATATTGCTCACGAAGTAGAGCTTTTTCCCGTCGGCTGACAAGGCTGGGTGGCCGTAAGAATACTTCGGGTCATTAAAAGGCAACAATTCTTCGTTGGTCCACTTACCTTCCACGAGCGTCGACGAATACAAAGCCAACTGTACAAAAGTGCCTTCCTTGTCGGAATCAGGCCCTTTTGTGACATGATTTCGGGTGAAGAACATCTGTTTAGCATCGGCTGAAAAACAGGCATTGGCCTCATGCAAGGGCGTATTGAGGGCGCTGCGAAACAAGACAGGTTCCCCTAATTCAGGCTTACCGCCATAGGGTGCCACGTAGAAATCAAGGAAGCTGTCGCCTGTGCGATTGGCTTTCAAGATGTTGCGTTTTCTGGAGCTGGCGAAGATGACACTCTTGTCATAGAAACTTGGGCCAAAATCCGAGAATTCGGAATTGACAAGGGGCAATCGCCGGAGCAGGTAAAGTGATTTGGCTGCGGAAAAAGCTTCGAGGTTCTTGCAGGATGCGATCATGTCGGCGACCCGGTCGTCTTCAGGAAATTTTTTCTGGTAGCGCTCCAACCAAGGAATCGCATCAGTGTACTTGCGGTTGATCATCATGACCTCCCCGTAGTGGAACCAAACTTCACCTTCCACACCCTTCATTTTCACGGCTTTGGCATACCAACGGAGGGCGTTGCGAAAATCGTCGGTCAAGCGGAAACAATCGGCCAATCGGATCACCGCCCGGGAATTGGTCGGTTCGTCCTCGATCGCCTTTTGATAGGCTTCGATCGCAGCCGGATAAGATGCTTCCTGAAACAACCGATCGGCCTTTTCCAGGGCCTTGTTTTGCGCGAATCCCCATTGAAAGGCCAACAGGAACGCTGTAATCATCCAAAATCGCATGGCCAAAGATAGACAATGTTGGTTTGGCAGACAATGCGGAACGGCCAAAAAACGGCAAGGCCCCGGGGATGCCGGGGCCGAGAAGGGACATAATTTTTGTAGGACTTTAGGTCACCTATTGCCAAGAACGAAGTGGAATATTAAGTGGAATTATAAACTAGATTCAGCGCACCACAAAGGAGAGGTGCTGCACTTTGCCGTCGGATTTGACCTTGACAAAGTAGATGCCCGCAGGAATTTCAGCGACGTTGAATTTGACCAAATTAAAGCCTTCATTGACTTCGAATTGGGTTTCAACGAATCGCTTTCCAGTGGAATTCTCCACGGTGAGTTCGGCGGTGGCGTCAAATGTCGACGTCAATTCGGCAGTGAGGGCACTTCCTGCTGTGACGTAGTCACGACCCAAAAAGCGCATTTGCAAAGTACGCTCGTCATCGGAATGCGAGGCGGCCTTGGTGATGGGCGCTGCTGCGAAAGTTGTGATCACCAACAAAACAAGGGAGAGGATTTTTGCGAACGTTTTCATACTACTTGTATTTTCTAAAACCTAATTTCAAAACTCAAACTATAGACGCGAATAGGGTACAAATGGTTGTCTTGAATTTTAAAATTTTAGGTTAACTTGTGTTAATAATCCAACCATTTAAAACCAAGGGGAAATCAGCTTTTGAATTCGCAATTATTTACCCCATAGCCGAGCGGAAATCATTTGACGGAAAATGCATAACGGCGCTCTTGCAAACGATGCACCACCTTAATGTAATAAGTTCCTGTGGGCACTTCCATCACTTTGAAACGGATCAATTTGGCACCGTTGTCAATGATGACATGCTTCTCGCCAAAGCTATCGCCTTTTTCGTTTTCGATGACCAAATCGACCTCTGTAGCCGAATTTGAAGTCAATTCCGCCGTAATGACTTTACCCGCCTCTACTTCGTCACCGCGCAGGAAACGCATTTCAACACGGGTTTTGGGATCTGAGCCGATGGGCGAAGCAGCTGTTGCAAACTGGAAAATTGTGGTGATTGCGAAAGCGGTCAATGCGAAAATTTTGGTAATTCTATTCATGACTGTAAATATTGAAATTGAAAACAAATTGAATATGCACCTTAGACGATTTGAATTCCGGGATGGTTGCATGCTGAAAAACATTTTCTTTTCAATTATTTTAAAAACGCACTTTAAACCCAATTAAGCCTGAAAATGCATTCCAAATTCGCAATTTTAAACCCCTGCAAAGCAGCACAAAAAAAGCCCCGGAAAATCCGGGGCAAAAGAGGGAGACATTTTTATTTTAATATTCAAGCAAATTGATTCTCGCGCCTGAATTTTTATCAACGAGCGGATTTATTGCACAACAAAAGTCAGGATTTCCGTTTTCAATTCGGTCTTCACCTTGATGAAGTACACGCCCGAGGGGATCTCCGAAACGCTGAATTTCAACACGTTTACACCCATTGCGACCTCGTATGGAGTATCCACCAATTGTTTTCCTTGCGAATTTTCGACGATCAATTCAGCCATTGTCTGAAAAGAGGAGTTCAATTCGACGGCGATCGTGTTTCCGGCTTTTACGCGGCTATTTCCGAGAAATTGCATAGCCAAGCCGTTAGAATCATAAACTGGAAGGGACGGATTGGATCCGGGGGCGGCTGCAAATGAGGAGATTGAAATCAAAATGGCAGCAAATAAAGTAGCAAACGTTTTCATATTCATTTTTAAGAGGACATTCAATTTTTGAAACATGCCCAATAGACGACGTGACTTTTCATTCGGTTGCACAATGGTGAAAAAAAATAATTCAATTTCGTTGGCTCAGGTAGAAAAAGTGTGTTTCCACGTGATTTTGACATGTTTTTTTCGCGGAAATTTTTGAGATAAATTTCAATACTTCATTGCGTTGATGGCATCAATCGTGCCGCTGGCAACCCATTCTATTGGACTTTCCCTGCAAAAAGCCATTGTCCATGCCAGAAAATAGGCTAAATTGGGAGCAATCATTAGAAAGATGCGGTACTTCGTTGCAGTTGTTGGTTTGGTGATCACGTTGGGCCTTTGTTGGCTGCTCGACGGATTGCATGTAAAGCTTGCCTTCGGGCGGGTGCTCGATCCCTTTCACGGGATTTGGCAAAACATGGAAGGTGAAGACTTTGACTTGGAAGCTGAACTTCCCATGGAAGGTCTCAAGGACAAGGTGGTGATTCGTTATGATTCGCTGCACATTCCGCATATCTTCGCTCAAAACGACCATGACCTATATTTTGCCCAAGGTTACGTGACCGCCAAAGACCGGCTCTGGCAAATGGAGTTCCAAACGCATGCCGCCGCGGGGCGGCTCTCCGAGATCATCAGCAATCCGACCACGCTCGGAATGGACCGCGCCAAGCGCCGCACCGGCATGCTCTACGCCGCCGAACGCTCCGTGAAAGCCATGGAGGCCGACCCGGTCGCCAAACTCATGGTCGACGCCTATGCCGAAGGCGTCAATGCCTGGATCAACAGCCTTTGCTACGAAAACCTGCCGATGGAATACAAGCTGCTCGATTATCGTCCCGAACCATGGACCACGCTCAAATCGGGTTTGCTCCTGAAACTCATGGCATGGGACCTGACGGGCCGCTCGGAGGACTTCCTCGTGACCAATGCCGTCGCCGTCTTGGGAGATTCCGCCTATGCAGCCTTGTATCCGGATTTGGCGCCTTTGACTTCGCCGATCGTACCCAAAGGAACGGCCTGGAACATCGACACCGTGAAGGTGCAGGCACCTGAAACCTTCTCCCCTGCGAGCCGCGCACCCGAACTCATGTACCCGCAACCCGATGCCATGAATGGCAGCAACAACTGGGTTGTCGCACCTTCGAAGACAGCAAATGGCCACCCCATTGTCTGCAACGACCCGCACCTTGGGCTGCGTCTACCTTCTATATGGTATGAAATCCAGTTGTCGACCCCCGAGCATAGCGTCTACGGGGTCAGCCTTCCGGGCTCGCCGGCCGTGATCATCGGGTTCAACCAAAATATCTGCTGGGGCGTCACGAATGCGAGCCGCGACGTGCTTGACTGGTATGAAATCGAATTCCAAGACGCCAGTCGGAAGACCTACAAATTTGACAATCAATGGCTGCCGACCACGCAGCGGCTGGAAGTCATCCACCGTCGGGGCGACGCAGACTACATCGATACCGTCCTGTACACGCAGCACGGCCCTGTTGTATATGACCACAGTTACTCGGATCCCGACAGCGCCGGACCCTTGAATGTGGCCATGCGCTGGGCAGGTCACGATTCGACCAACGAAATCATGACCTTCTACCGCCTCAACCGCGCAAAAAACCATACCGAATACCGCCAAGCGCTGAGCACCTATGCTTGCCCGGGCCAAAATTTTGTCTTCGCAGGAAAAAATGGCGACATCGCGATCACGCAGCAAGGTCGCTTCCCGGTAAAATGGACCGGCCAAGGCCAAGTCGTCATGGATGGCAGCGAAAAACTTCATCTCTGGCAAGCCTACATTCCTTTTGAGCAAAATCCGCACGCCTTGAATCCCGAACGGGGCTTCCTCTTCAGCTCCAACCAACATGCCACAGACGCGGCTTATCCTTATCATCTCTATGGCAGCTACGACTACACTCGCAATTTGCGCATCAGTTCGGCGTTGGAGGGCATGAAAGGCATCAAAGTGGAGGACATGATGAAGCTGCAAAACGACAACTACAACGAATTGGCAGCGATCGGACTCCCGAAATTGCTGGGAAGTCTGGAGGTTACGAAGTTGAGCCCGAGTGCCAAAAAGGGGAAGGAATTGTTGGAGAAGTGGAATTTCATGAACGACTATCAGCTCGAGGCGCCCTCGGTCTTCCAAGCTTGGGGCACACGCCTGTACACGATGATCTGGGAGGATGACTTGCAGAAAATCGGCCGCAAATCAGAGGCGCCCGAAATGTTCAATACCCTGCATTGGTTGCTGGATTCGGCGGGTTTGGCGCAGGTGGATGACAGCCGCACCGCCGAAATCGAATCCTTGACCGCCCTGGCTACCAAGGCTTTGAACGAGGCGATGTTGGAGCTGGATTCCTTCGTCGAAAAGGAGCAGGTACCCTATACTTGGCAAAACTTCAACAATGTGCATCTGAAGCACTTGACCACGCAGGCGGCTTTGGGCTATACGCGGATTCCGGTGGGAGGAAATGCCGGCATTGTGAATGCCAACCGCAAAAACAACGGTGCCTCTTGGCGGATGGTGGTCGAAATGGGCAGCGAACCGGTGGGATACGGCGTATTTCCTGGCGGACAATCGGGCAATCCGGGTAGTCCTTATTATGCGCGCAGCATGAACGACTGGGCTGCAGGCCGCTACCACAAGCTGCTGTTTTTGAAGACAGCCGACCAAACCGAAGCTGCCGTTACATTCACCCAAACCCTTCAACCGAAATAATCATGCGTCTCCTTTATCCAATCGCTTTTGTGATCCTCGTGGGCCTGTTACTCGCCCAATTTTTGCCTTGGTGGAGCATCGCGCTTGCGGGCGCGGGCGCGGGCTACCTTTGGGACGGTCATCGTGGTCGTAGTTTCCTCTTCGGTTTTCTCGGCGGATTCGTGCTTTGGACGGTAGCTGCCATTCTGATTACCTATTCCACAGGGAGCGATCTCGGCGACAGGTTTGCCAAAATGATGCAGTTGCCAGCAAATGGGACGCTTTTAGCGGTCGTCTCAGGTGTCATCGCTGGATTGGTGGCTGGATTTGCAGCTTTTACCGGGGATTCGATCCGCCGGATTTCGAGGCCGAAAAAGGCGCGGTAATTTGTCCACTTACGTTTGGAACGTCAAAATTGCTGGCGTACATTGGTGACGGTCAAATGCTTGAATGCCCATGAAGCGCTACACCATCTCCTTCCTCATTTTTTGCGCATGGTTTTATGTGTTTAAGATGACGCCGGTGCGGTACTCGTCAAGTGAGATAACTTGTGGTACCGTCAATTCCCCGGAAAGACGGACTTATATCCTTGCCTCGGAAGACGCCCGAAAAGGGATCATCGCCTTCGAAGCCAACTGCGCCCGCTGTCACAACAGCCAACTGGAGAAAAAAGGAACAGGTCCCGCATTGTATGGTATGTCACAGCGAATCCCAGGAGGCGATTGGTTGTATCGTTGGATAAGAAACCCATCGAAGATGATCACCGACGGTGATCCCTATGCCGTGAAAATCTGGAATGAAAACGGGAAGGCTGCCATGGATCACTTTCCCAACCTAGCTGATTCGACAATCGACGCGATTGTCGCATGGATCGACGGCTATTAAGCGGAACAATCCAAAGGATTTTCCGCATCTTTGCGCCGCATTTGACAAGAAAAGATGGTTGCTGAATCCAATAGCAAGAATTACTGGCGCATTCCGTTTTACGTGGCGCTGTTCCTTTGTTTCGCCTTGGCGGCGTTTTTCAATCAGTATGGCATCTTTCCTGCCGCGAATCCCATTCCGCGGATTTTGGCTGCGATCGCATTCTGTGGCACCATCGGTCTGCTTGCCGACTATGCCTTCCGGATCAAAAACACTTGGTTTTGGCTGATTCCAGCCTTGGCTGCCACCGAATTTTTTGGCGACTTGGTCTACAAAGCCGGTTGGTGGGACATCGCCAAGGGCATCTATACCGTCTCGACCTTGCTTTGGCCTGTGTACGGCATCCTGTTCATTTTCAAGGGAACGCAGTTGATGCGATCAGACAAGGCCTTGGCTGTGAAGTTGATCGTGCTGGGATTGTTGACCGCAGCGGTTTTGGGCTGGGAATACGTGACTTATTTTCCTGAGGAATTCAACAAAAGCCACTGGGCTTGGCGTTCCTTGTACTTGGCAATCTTTGGATGGCTCGTAATGATCGACTGGACGACTGACTTCAGCAAACGGCCACACCTTAAAGTCGAAATGCAAATCCTGCGCGTATCCATGCTGCTGATTGCAGTATGGTACTTCGTCAGATTCATTTTCCAGTAAGCGGCAACAGAATCCGTGATCAGGACGCGCGGCGTGCAGACGATCCGCATCTTTGCCATCGCCCGCTGAATCAATCCGTCAGCTTGATCTTTTCCACTTGCAACACTTCCTTGCTTACGTTGTCATGCACATACACGACAATAGAGCAATGGGAGGCATTAAATGCAGTGTCCAAGGTGGATGTGAAATTCAGGTCAAACTTCTCTCCAACGAAGATTTGGTTGCCTTTCACCGGGTCGCCCCAAGTGCCGGTCGTGATCGATGACCGGAGCACGTGATTGTGAACGTAGTTGTCTTCGTGGCCAAAGGTATAATCTTCTTGCTTGGCGATAATGCTGTCTTCTGTAATGACTGCGACGATGTTGTGATTGGCATCTCCCGTGGTGAAGTACTCCAATTTGGTGTTCAGGTTGATCGTTCTATCTGAAGGATCGTAGACCGAGGCCAATTCTATTTTCATTTTAGGCTGCTCGGCGAGCACTGCACTGCAAAGCGCGCCCCAGTTGCTGTAACGGGTGACGGGCGAACCATTCCATTCCCTGCGGTTGACCAATCCAATGGGAAGTCCTTCAATGTCTGCATTGTAATACGTTCCCAACTCATTGCCCATCGGGGTCTTGAATTCCGTGGCATAGCCCAAGAAGGGTACGACGGCGGCAAAGCTGCCGGTATGAATGGCGATGACGATCAGATTGTCGCCATAGGTTGAGTCCAAAGAAACGGCCTTTTCATGTGCACGCGGGCAGTTGCCGCACATGTGACCCGTAAAGTCCTCGATCAGCACCTTGTTGGTGGATCCCGTGAAGCCATTGGGATCTACCTTTGGACCCTCGATGACATCACAAGCGCTGAAAATCGATGCAGCTACAAGCAAGGAAAACAAATACTTTGGAAACGTCTTCATATCAGCAAGTTATCAAAAAGATCCAGTAATTGCAACCGAGATACCATTGGAAGCAGGAACAACGCGACAAACGCCGCCTACGCACAAAACACCCGCCCGCTGACGACCGTAACCGATTTGGAACCGGTAATTGTTCCAATTCACGCCACCCAAGCCGCTGAAATAATGCAAGCGCTTGTTGACTTGCGCATTGCCGTAGTTGTATTCGTCGAATACCGCAATGAAAAAGTGCGGTGCAATGGTGTATTCGGCCAAGACCATCGCCCAGCTGCCAAACTCCTGCTTGGTATAGCAGTGCTGAAACTCCATGCGCAGGGTATGCTTCTTGCGCAGTTTGTAGCTCATGTCAAGCACCTGCACCTCGGCTGACACGTCGGTGGAGGAGTTAAAGCCAGTGAGCTGATGGAACAGCGATTGGTCGTAATCAAAGTGCAAATAACTCAGCGTCGCCTTGAACTTCGAACTGAATTTCTTGGTCAATTCGATGTTGATGTCCTGAAACAACACGCTGTCCATCAAAGGGAAAAACGGCGAGGTATAGCCATCGGACGGATCCAAAGTTGCGGTTTTGGACAAGGCATTGATGCGGGAGAAGTTCACCGACAGGTTCATGCCGTGCGCGCCGCCGAGCCAGGTGTCCTTTTTGAAATTGTAGGACAATTCCGCTTGCATGCCCCACTCACCCATGGGCTGCGTGGCCCAAGGAAACAAGGTTGGAAGCCGGTAGGAATGCTGCCGCGTCTGCGGAGGCAGAAAGTTCAGCGTCAAGTTGTTGAATGTCCCGTTCCGGTCTGAACGGAAGTCCATGTTGTCGATGCGCTTGACCTGCGCAGAAACGCCGAGCCCTTTACGGGCGTAGGAAGCCTGAACCAAAAGGCCGGTTCCATTCTTGTAAATCAGGTTGTTGACCGTACTTGGGTCATTGTATTTGTAGGCATACTCCCCGCTGAGGTTAAAACCGCTGCGGTTGATGCTCGCACGTCCCGCAAAGGCCGCGACATTTTCAGGAATGATTTGCACCGGATCCTCGTCCTTTTGGAAACGGCTGACGAAACTTCCGCCGATTTTGACCCTCGTTTTGGCGGTCATCAGGCTGTCAAAGCTGTCGTTGATCGACCATTCTGCATCAAATCCGCGCACGATGCCTTCGCTCAGGTTTTCCACCTTGTTGCTGTAGGCGTTGCGCTGCCGGCCGACCAAGCCGGTGAGATAAACGCCTTTGACGGGTTCGCTTTTGACCCTCACACCATCGAGCGAATTGTCGAATCCCAATCCCCAAGCTTCGTAGGCACGCAGCACCATGCCGCTCCCGAATTGCTCGTAGAAAGTTCCCGCAGTCACGTCAAACTTTTCATTGCGATAACGTGCGTAGCGATAGGGAATTCCGGCACCACGCTCACGCGTAAAACCCTGAAGCGTGGGATAATAGCTTTCAAAGCGCACGCCAGATTCAAATTTCCCGCGCGTGTACAGCAGGTTCATGAAGCTGTTGTTGCCGATTTTTTCGGGAAACTCCGGCGCACCAATCAGGCTGTCGGCCTTGTAGGTCTGCGCGTCGATTTCAAAGTTCCCGTGGATTTCACCGAGATCGACATGCTTTTGACCAAGGAGGTTACCCCCAAAAAGCATCAAGGCTGCAGCAGCAACCCTGAATGTGAGTTTTGACGTGATATTTTGGATCACTTGAGCAGTAGTTGATTCAATGAATAAGGATTCGAATTATTCCTTCGCGTCGATCTTGCCCGTTTCAGCAAGTTGCTTGACCAGTTCGCGAAGTTCCTCTTCGTCTCCTGGAGAATAGGAATTGTGTTGCCAGACAATTTCCTTGTTGGCGTTCAGCAGGAAGGTATGCGGAACGTTGTTGACGTTCATCGCACGCTTGAGATCACTGTTTTCGTCGATGTAAACTTCGTATTCCCAGCCGCGACCTTCGACAAATGGCGCTACTTTGGGGGCATTACGGGCATCGTCGATCGAGATGGCGATCACTTTGACGCCGGATTCCTCCACCCATTCGGCATACTCCTCATGAATCGTGTTCAATTCCAGAATGCAGGGCTTGCACCAGGTTGCCCAGAAACTGATGATGATCGGCTTGCCATCGTTGGCAAAATCGGCGGTAGATACCGTTTTGCCATCCAGGGCTTTGACTTTGATTTCAGGAAGCACTTGAACTTCATCTTGCGCAGCCAATTTGCCCACAAAGGCGGCCAACAATAGCGAGAGGAGGAAAAACTTCTTCATAGTTTCGAAATTAAGCTTTCTAACCGACTTACAAAAGCTGTGCCGCATTTTGGCATTTGCTCCTGCTTTTCCCGGTCGTCCAGCAAAACAAATGTAGGCGAAAGTGAAATGCAGTAACCTCGAAAACGGGAGATTGTCTCGCTTCTTACAAATTCGCAAAACGACATCCACCTAGGACCGATCACAAAATGCTGATTTACAGCATACAATACTGCTTTGGAATTATTTTCCGAACAGCGGATCCAAGGTTTCGGGAAGTTGATCGGGCTTCAAATCCTTGGCAATGATCTCGTGGTTGCTGTTCATGACAAACACCTCCGGCGTGATATCGATGTGGTATTTCTGGTAAAAATTGCTCTTGTACTGCGGATCCCAAACGTTGTGGAAGCCTTGAATTTTGTACTTGGCGATGAATTCCTTCCAAAGTTTCTCCTCACTGCCTGTACAAAGTGAATACACCTCGAGCCCCTTGGAATGGTAACGATCGTAGATCTTCTTCATTTTGGGCGTCTCTTCCTGACAATGCTCGCATTCGTAGTTCCAGACATAAAGAATCGTAACCGGCCCTTTGAGCCCATACAGGGATTCCTCCTTGCCTTGCGCATTGAGGCAGACGAGGTCTTGACCGATTTTGCCGATCAAACTTGGGCGCATTTCGTTGGCGTCCCTGCGAATCTCCTTCAGCTCCTCCGGCGTCGACCAAAAGGCCTGTTCATCGGTGAAATACTTGTCTACGACATGCACAAACACCGATTCCAAACCCATTTGCTTGGGCGTGCGGTACTCGATCGCCACCCAATTCACGAAAAATTTGAAGAATTCCTTGTTTCCACGGGCTTTTTCAATGACGATGTCGGCGTATTTGGTCAGCGAATCGTGTACCTGCGGCGTAATCTGTGTCATGTAGGTCTTGAGCTTGTTGATGATGATCGGCGAACGCAAAATCCGCATATCGTTCAGGGGCGTATTGTTCCAGAACTCGTTTCGGTAGTGGAAAATGCGGGCCTGCTCATCAAAACTTCCATCCGGCAAACGAATGTCCCTCAAATCCGGATTCTGCCCAGCCATTTTGAAAACGGTAAAAAAGGCATTCGGATGGTTGTCCTTGAAGCTCTTCAAATGGGCTTTCCGTTCGGCAATCAAGGTTTCGATCTGCTTCTGCAAGGCTGGGCGGTTGGGGTCATTGGCCGGCAAAGCATTAAACTGTTTGTCGACGGGCTGCAGTCTCGCCTGAAAATCCTGCTCAAACTGCAGGTTTTGATACAGCAATTGGTTGTCCAGGCTTCCGTCGACCTTGGCTGTGCGAATCGGGTCTGCGAGGTCGCTGCTGAATGTAAACGTCTGATCCTGATCCAACAAGAACTGGTACGCAAATGTGGAATTCACGGCAAGGAAGTAAATTCCGCCAGGAAGCGCCGTGTCCAACTTGATGTAGTAAACGCCATTGATCGGCTTGATCGAGTCCACCAAAAAATTGGTGCTGCCAATCGTTCCGATGATGCGGCCCATGGAATCGGGCGCATTCAAGATATTAAATGTCGCTTCAAAGGGTTCCCCCTTGGGAAGGGATGCCGATGAATCTGCACCGAGATTCGTTTCAGTGTCATTTGAGCCACCACAACCGGCAGTGAGCAATAAAATCGACAAAAAGAGGCATGCGGTCCAGCAAACACTTAACCTAAAGAGACTTCCATTCTTCATTGATCCAATCATTTTCCGGGCCAATGATACGAAAAGAAGGGCGAATTTTCACACGTGTCAGAGCAGCCAAAACATGATTCCGACGTTGGCGAAGGCCCCGAAACCGGGGCTATAGGCCTCCGTACCACGCACCGGAACCAAGATTCCAGCTTCCGCATTGACCTCGAGTTTCCAGATTTTGATTCCTGCGCCTACGCCCGCATCGGCAGCGAAGACGCTTTGGATCGTTTCTTCGTTGAAATTGCCGCGTTGCATCGTCATGCCTGCAAAAACATAAGGGCGGAGCAATTTCGCAACAAACCCATCGGCGTAGTAGCGCGCATCGGCCTTTAAAACAATCGCATTGGTGAGCAATCCGCGGTCGGTTCGAATGCGGTTATAGGCGATGTCACCAGAAACTGCCAAACGCGTGGGCCTAAAAATCACCCTGCCACCAAATCCAACAGGGGTTCCGATCACTGCCCCAACGGCCAGGGTTTTGTTTTTGTGCTTCTTTTTCTTCTTTCGTTTGTCGAAGAAGTCATAAGAATCGTTGCAGAAGCAGTTTCCTTCGGCGGTCAAGCCGGTAACTGCCAAGGCCTGTGAAGCAATCGGCTGCGCCTTCAAAATCCCGGCAAATGCCGACAGGAAGATCACAACGCTCAGTATAAGGGACTTTTTCATAGAATTCTCTTTTGATGCAAATGCCTTTCGGCAATTGTGCATGGATACGCCAGAAACCGCTCTCACGTTGTAAATCGGTAAGGTTTGCGGGAGGTTTGTCTGGACTTTCCAAAGGAAAAAGCTGCCAATGTGGCCTTATCGTTGGATTGTGATCGATTCAGCCCCCTTAAAATAAAATTAGGAATTATTTGGAATTGCCAGAAATGCGAGATAGTTTTAGATGTTTTTCGAACCTTGTAATCTCTTAACCAATCATATTTTATGAAAAAATCTTTGTTGTTTTTGTTGACCGCCGGCATGATGGTGGGTTTGGTTTCCTGTTCCAAAGATTACACTTGCACCTGCACAGCTGACTACGGTTTGGGCGACAGCACGATTGCCTTTATGTATGATGGCGTCAAAAAGGCCGACGCAGAAGATGCTTGCGCTGCAAGCGAGACCAACTTGAAGATTATTGATGCCAACGCAAGTTGCACCTTGGAATAATCGCCAACTTTATCCAAACTAAAAAAGCTTCTGCCTCGGTAGAGGCTTTTTTGTTTTGTGAAAATGCAAGACTTAATCCTCCATTTGCCAGAACCCGAATCCTCCCCCACCTGACCATTGCGTTTGGGCAGTAACCCCGCCGTTTTCAAGGCCTTGGCAAACACGCTGCATGCGGTTGCGACAATGGGAGTAGATATGGTGACCTCGTTCGATGCCGATCCACCTTCTTCCCGCTTTGTGGGCAACAGCGGTTGTGGTTCCCGACCCGGCGAAAGCATCCAAAACCCAGTCGCCAGGTTTGCTGCTTGCTTCGATCAAAGCCAAAATCAATCCCTCGGGCTTAGGATAATCAAATGTCTCACCGCCAAAAAGCAAACGGCTTTCTTCAGCGGCATCCTCGTAGGTTGGCAGGCCGTAATGGGCCGTACTGAGCAGATTTTTCATTTTCTTGGGCTCTCCCCCACTCCGAATGTGGTTGGGCCTAAAGGGCAATTTTGCGATGCGCAAAGGATCTCCTGACTGGATGATTTCGTTGAGTTTGCGCTGACTGTAGCGAAATTCACCTTCCAGCCGGAAAGCGTTTTGATTGCGCCCGTTGCACACGTGCACAGCATCGAGCAGGCGCGTGACGATGCGGCCTTCGCTCATGTCTTGCGCCGGAATCAATTGATCGGGAAAGGTCATTTCCACCGTGCCTGCGGGGAATTCCAGGATACCAAGGCCGTTGCCGGCATTGTTGATCGGATATTTTTTGCCTTCGGTCGTGGTGCCGTAGTAGAGCGGCTTGGCCTCCGAACGGTCTTTGGCATAAACGAGGACAAATTCGGTGATGCCGGCGAGGTGGGACAGAAAGCTAGGTTTGCGCTTTTTCTCCCAAATCAGGTTACCGATGAAGTTCATTCGACCAAAAACCTGGTCACAGAGTAGCTTCAGGTAAGCCATGTTGGCATCGTCGATCGATACGAAGAAATATCCACTGGGCCTCAGCAAGTTACGCATAGCTTCCAGGCGTGGACGCATCATTTCCAACCATGCTTGGTGCGCCAAGTCGTCGTTGTAATGCGCAAATGCATGGCCCGTATTGTAAGGCGGATCGATGTAGATGCATTGAATCTGCTCCGAATGCGTGGCAGCCAAGGCCCTCAATCCCGAAAGATTGTCCCCGTGAATCAGCATATTCCCCGACAAATCTGCGCCAAACCCCAATTCGGGCTTCGGAACCAACCTTTCGACCTGTTCACGTGATGTAATGGACCGCGCTCCACGCTGTTGCATGTCCCAAAGATCGGACACTCCAACAAGTCGCTGTCCACGATGCAAATCACCTGTCCCGAAAACTGGTCATTCAGCCAATTTGGAATTGTATCTTTGCACTGAAGTCACCTCACACGCATGCTGCCATTGGATTTACGGACATGATTGTTCACAGGTACCAAGATTCATAAGAGGTTGCAATGCGCTTCGCAATTAGCTGAGCCGTTTGCTTCGCAATTGGCTTCGCCGATCTTCGATTAGCTTCGCTGATATGCTTCGCAGTTCTCCATTTTCAATTAGCTGCGCTGATTGCTTCTCAATTCTCAATTCTCAATTCTCAATTCTCCATTATTCATTGTCCTTAAGCCCCATCCAATAGCCAAAAATTACATTTCTATAACCTGTAAGCCATTGACCGGATTTCATTTTTGACCAGCGATCTTGTGCGACATCTTCTGAAGCCGGCTTTCCGGATTTTCGCAGCAGGTGTACGGTATAGGTTTCTTTCTTTTTGCCTTCCCTGTACCTTTCAGGTGAAGACGTCGTCAAGGAAAAAACCGGCCAATGCGGCGATTGATCCTTGGCAGTGGTCGTTTCTGTATGGTCAAAACCCCATCGATCAATGGTGTAGTAATACCTTGTCGCATAAACGGGATCCTGAACCGTCTGATCTTCACAGACTTCCCGGGTCTCGGTACAGTATTGGTCGGAGAACGTTCCGTTGCCGTTGTCAGTGGTGCCACAAACCGTTGAATAGGTCTCCGTATGGCATTCGCGGCCCACAACCCGCGTGTCATAATGGTGGATTTCCTGCGCGGATGAAATCCCGTAGGCACCCGGCGGAGGGCTGTCCCAACTGGATTCGCTATGGGGGCCATATTTCTCAATGTCAATGGTCCGCTCCCAGGAAAAGCCCGATACCATCACTGGAATCTCCTTTTTCCAGGTCAATACGAATATCAACAAGGCCAACGAACCGGCAGCAATCCCAACGATTTTCAGGATTTTGTTGCGCCTTTGCCGTTTGGCCTCGGCCTCCATATCCCATCGCGAACGCGTGCGCGCCGAAATCCCCTCGACCGAAGCAGCCGCATTTTCAGTGGGCGACTCCACACTTGGATTCTCGACCTCCTCCCCCGTTTGCGGGACGTCACGTGGATCGTATTCTCGTGCAATGAACTGATCATCACCAGAGTCCTTGTCTCTGGGATTTCCACAAGAAATACAGGTGTCGCGTGATCCATCATTGACTTTGTCGCAGTGCCCGCATTGCCAGGCACGCTTGGACTTTGCCAACGCCAATTCGCCCGCCTCCGAGATTTCCATATCCCGGCTGTCCAAGTACCATTTCCCCGTGGATGGCCCCCCACAAGCGGGGCAACTGACCACGGTTTGGCCATTTTCCCAACCGAGGATGCGCTTGGTGCCGCATTTCGGGCAATCCCATTTGCCGACGTAAGTCCCCATTTTGAGTTGAGTGAAAAGTGAAAAGTGAAAAACGAAAAGTTAATCCGGAGAACTTAAAAGTGGAAAGACTTTTTCAATTTTGGAGGGTCTGTTGACAAATCTTCAGGGCATGCCGAAATTTCTTCAGTCGCAGGCAATCTTTTTCAGCGCAAGGTATTCTGAATCACCATAAAAATCGATGAATCCGAGGTCCTTGGCAGTTTGCAGGTCTTCGCAGGCTTTGGTCGGTTTCTTCATTTCGTGATAAATGGCGGCGCGGTACAAGAAACTTCGGGGTTCGAATTCGTCAAGTTTGATGGCTTGTTGCACATGTTTCAACGCAGCCTCCGTATCCCCTGATTTCAAAATTGCATAACCGAGATTGGCATGGGCAAAAGCCAGATTGGGGGAAGTCTGCACCAAAGGCGCCAGAATTTGTCGTGCCTTGGAAAAATCTTTCGACAGGATATAAAGGTATCCCAACTGATCCGAAATTCCTGTCTCATTGGGCTGAATCTTCAATCCGGCCAACAAATCGGATTCGGCTGCTGCCCAATTGGTATCACGCATCATCAACCAAGCGCGGGTCAGATAGGCGTCCCAGGCGAGGGAATCCTTGGAGAGGTATCGCTCCAAATCCTTCAAAGCTGCGCTGCGGTCGCCCATGGCATCCAAAATCATGGCTCTACTTGCCAGAAAGCCATATTCCTCGGGTTCCAACTGAATCGCCAAGTCGATGTCGGATTTTGCATGGTCGAGGTCGCCTGCGGCTTCAAAAGCTGTTGCTTGCGCTGCATATCCCATTGCGGCATCGGGTGCGAGCCTGATCGCAGTGCCGGCTTCCTTGATGGCCTGCTTGGGATTGCCGGCAATCAAAAAATACTCCGAGCGCAGGCAATACAACTCGGGATCGCGCGGCGCGAGCCGCTTGGCATCCTCCAAATCCGACCAAGCCTCGGAGAGAATCGCCTCGTCCAGGTACATTTCGGCGCGAAGAAGATAGGCCTCGAGCAGGGTTGGGTCACGCTTGAGGCAAGCGCGCACATCTTTGTAGGCGGACTCGCGCTCGCCCATGGCGTAATACAAGCGCGCTCGCGCCACATACGCTTCCGCGTAGCCGGATTCCAATTCGATGGCTTTGTCAAAGTCCGCCTTGGCGGCGGCGTTTTCCCCGAAGGCAAAAGCAGCAACGCCGCGGTAATAATAAAGGAAGGCTGAATCAGGAAATTCCACAATCGCCGCGTCGCAATCGACCAACAATTGTGCGTAGTCACCGGCAGCGAAACTGCTGTCTGCCTTCGTGATCAAGTCGGTATTTTGGGCCGAAGCTGCAACGCCAAGCAATTGTAACATGCTCAGCATAAAGATAATTGACCAGTGCTTTCTCAAATTAAAGTCCCACAAGCTTGGTGGCATAATCATCCGTTTTGGGGCTGCGTTTCCAGCCAGACTGCTTGAGAAGATCATACCATTCCTGGACCAGATGCGCGGTTTCCGTTTTTGGATGGTCCTTCAAAACCTTTTCGTACGCATCCTTGAATTCCTTTTCGAGGGCGCCGTTGTCTTCGTAGCCAAGAGAGGGGGTGTTGTTCTGACCAAGCAATAAATCAACTGTATAACTGCGGGCCAAAAGCCGAATGGAAGGTACGCTCACAAAAGTAGGATTCTCAACGAGAAAATTGTCCCAAAACACTGCACGGTCGGCCAATTCTTGGGCTGAAATCAGCAATCCGCCGTCTTCTGCCCAGCCTTCTTCGAGCTCCTTCTTGCGTTGCGCAAGAAATTTCTTTGCGGTTTCAGAGACAAACGGCGCAACATCATCGTCAAAAATTCCGGGATTGGGCAAGATCACACACATGCCTTCGGGAAAGTCCAGATAAAGCTTGCAGGCCTTCCAAGCCTCGATTTGTTCGCGCACTTTTGGTGAAGCTTTGCGAATCGCCTCCTCGTCGTACATTGTTTCAAACTCCTGGGCGTCAGGACGCTCATACTGATTGGCATTGATCTTTTCCGCCACCCGATTGACGAATTCTTCCAGTTCAGGAACCGCTTGATCGGCGATCAAGGGCGATTTCCCCTTCATCGAAACCTTAAATTGCGCAACAGCGGCAGCAATTGATTTGCAATCGGTTTTGTCCAATTTGTCAAGCGCCTTTTTGAATTCGGCAATTGACGGATCGATGACCGGTCCGAGCGCACCCAGAAAGATCCAACCCTGCTTTCCGTCCTTCAATTCGACCTTTCCCCAGGGGGCCGTGATGCGTTCGTTGCGTAAAACAACCGTTTCCAGGTCCTTGGACCATTCGCCAAGGTCTTTTACTTGGTCTCCTGTTTTCAAGGAACCCAATACGGCACCTTTCATCCCGGCTGATTCCCGCAGCCGAACGTCATCGTATTTCACCTCCAGCCAAATGGGCGCGGCCTGTTCAATCGTTGCGGAAGAAGCTTGCGGATTGGCGGAGGAGTTGGAATCTTTGTTCGAACATCCTGCAAGAAACGCTCCTGACAAGAAGCAAACCGCCACAAAACCTTTGAATGCAAGTTTTACCATAGAACAAACATAGCGAGTTTCTTGGAATTTACCTTCGGATCAAGCATCGCCTCATTGGGTTCCAGATTTCGGTCCCTTGGCATTGCCCCGATGATATTAGCGCAAGGATCAAACATCCTCGTCCAGCATTCGACCGATCCAGAAAGCCGCAACCAAGGCAGCAAACGTGGAAATTGCTGTCCAAGTGAGATCTCCGGTGAAATTCATGACCATTCCTCCGACAAACAAAGGTAAAATGAGCACCAAAAGCGTGCGGAGCAAGGAATTGGAGCCATCGTCGTGTACGATCGGCATCACAGCCGGCGGATTTTCTGGCCATTCCTCGGATTCATCCGTGTCGCCCTCCCATTCATAGCCCGGGAAATGCGCAACAAAGTCTTGATCGTATTCCAATCTCAACTCCTCATCAGAAAGCGTGTCATACGCTTCCTTGATCTCCAGAAATCGTTCTGTTGCATTCGGATTTTGCGGATTTCTGTCTGGATGATGGACGTGTACCAATTGCCGATAGGCCGCTTTGATGACTTCGGGTTCAGCATCGGTGGCGATGCCCAATATGGCATAGAAATTTTTCACTGAAGGTTTGCCGCCCGGATCCAATCCCCGATTTTTTTTGTGAGTGCCTGCTCTTCAGCACCATATTCGCCATCAGCCATAAAAACATCTCTGAGTAACCTTTGCAGTTTTTCACGGGAATTGGGCCGGCGCAGAAATATCGGAAGCGATTCTTGCAAGATTCTCTCTGACTCCGAGGCATCAAGTGTATCCAGGAAAGCAACCATGGCATCGAGCGTTTCCTTTCCCAACTCTACTGAAAGGTAACGCAGCTCATTGTGTGCACGCTTGCCATCGACGGAAGCTGCCGTCAAAAGCAGAAAGACGAGCCATTGCCTCAGGCTCCATTCATGGGGATCGTGCGACATTTCCATATTCAAAAGTAGTCGAATTCGGCGGTTTCAACCGTGAGGGAGTCAGAATTTTGAAGTTTTTGGACTAACTTGGAGGTCTCTGGGAGCCAAATATTCTCAGAATTATCCAAATGAGTTCCAATCAAGCAGTTGCGATATTGATCACGGGATTGCCCGGGTCTGGCAAGACCTATTTTGCCAAACATTTTGCGCCCGCGATCAATGCCGCCTATTTCAGTTCAGACATCATGCGCAAGTCCAAGGCGCCTGATCATACCTATTCGATTTCCGAGAAACATCATGTCTATGCTGCCTTGCTGGAACGGATGGAACATTCCCTGCGTGCAGGCCAAACAGTGGTCATTGATGCGACTTTTTTCTTGGAAAGTCTTCGCGATGAATTCAACAAAGTCGCCAAAACCACCCATTCCAAAGTGCGCTGGATTGAAGTGCGGGCCAATAAATCTGTCATCCGCGACCGGCTTTCCAAGCCTAGAGAAGACAGCGAGGCCGACTACGGAGTTTATTTGAAGTTGCGGGACCAATATCAACCGCTCAAGGAAAGGCATTTGGTCCTCCATTCCGACAAATACACTTTGGATGAAATGATTGAAAAGGCCAAGGATTGGATGGAGGAAGAAATATGACGCCGGCCGAGATCAAAGCATGGATGGACACCCTGCAGGGGCATCCCGAATTGATCGAAACCCATATTTCGTACGTGATTTTGCTGGACGATTTGGTCTACAAACTGAAGAAGCCCGTTACGTTCAGCTTTTTGGACTTTTCTACGGTGGAAAATCGCGCATTTTACTGCCGTCGGGAATTGGAATTGAACCGGCGGCTGGCGCCTGAGGTTTATTTGGATGTCGTAGCGATTTGCAGGTCTGCGAATGGATTTCTGGTGCGTTCCGCAGACAATACCGAAGGCGAGGTGATCGATTATGCGGTCAAAATGCGGCGTTTGGATGCCAACTTCGAAATGGACCGTGCTTTGCTTCGGGGTGAAATCAAGGTCGAATACCTGAAAGTACTTGCAAGCAAGATTGCCCGTTTCCACCGCGATGCGGAGGTGATTCACAAAGTTTCGCAAAGCAATGCCGCCGACTACAAGGCTGATTTTGAGGACATTTTAGGACAATCATCGGTTTTTGAATCGTTGTTGGGCAACGGGGCAACACTACGGCTGACCAAGGTTGCAGCAGCCTCCAACCATTATCTCGAATCCCATCAAGATTTGATCCATCAGCGTTTGGTCGACGGATTCGTTCGAGATGTGCATGGCGACTTGCATACGCGCAACATTTTTGCCTATCCCGATCCGGTGGTATTTGATTGCATTGAATTCAACGACCACTTCCGGCAAATCGACGTGCTGAACGAAGTGGCCTTTTTGTGCATGGATTTGGAGGCGAATCGGTTTCCAGCCCTTTCCGCAACATTTTTGGAGGAATACGTTGCACGGATGCCGGCGATGCAGGGCCGTGGCGAGCGCTTGCTTTTCGTCTGGTTCAAATGTTACCGCGCCAATATTCGCGCGAAAGTGACGGCGATTGGTGCTTCGCAACCTGGCGATCATCCGGCAGCCAAACAGGAAATGGCGCTTTATCTACGGCTGATGGAGCAATATGCAGCCATTTTGACTGGACAGGAAGCAGAATAGGTTTGTTTCGAGCCTTGACATTCGCTAACATTACCATCTAAAACCAAGGTTCCAATGGGATATTTTGATCGAATCAACGAAGTCTTGGATGCAGCTGCACCCGTCATTATGCTACGCACGACAGAATTCGAGCGGGCCTACGCGGGTCTGAAAAGCTGGTGCAAGGAGGCGGATGCTGTTTTGTACAAATGGAATTGTGTCGAAGGCCTGCTGGAAATGAGCCTGAACTTCGACACGGTGATGTCGGTCGATGAGCGCGTGAGCGATTTGCTCCAAATGCTGGTCGAGGTCGAGCGCCGTCAAGACTCCAACGACATCGAAATGTTTGTCTTCGAAGGTGTCTACGACTTCATGTACCGTGCCGACGTCAAGATTTTATTGCGAAAGCTCACGGTCGATCTTCCCAAATCGGGGAACAAAAAGCGCGTTGTGCTGCTCAATCCCGTTCCGGAGCTTCCTTTGGAGCTATGTTATTCGATTCCGGTATTGGAAATCCCGACGCCTGACGCCAAGGAACTGGGCAAATTGCTGGACAGCCAAATCAAGGTCAATGGCTTGAAAATCAGCACTGACGTCAAAACGGCGATGCTCGAGGCTGCGGAGGGGATGACATTGGAAGCTGCCTCATTGGCATTCAAGTTGGCAGCGATCCGCACGGAATATGGCGAGGAGGCGCCGGCCGTGGTCAGGGAAAGCCGCAACCTCTACCTTGAACCCAAACCCTACGATTGAACGTTTCGTGGAACAACAAAAAGTCCCTTACATCAGCTTGATCGGGCCGTCTGAATCGCAGTGTACACCCGAGATCTATGCATTTGGCGAATTGCTTGGCCATTGTTTGGTCAACAAAGGCTTGGGAATTGTCTGCGGTGGAAAATTGGGATTTATGGAAGCCGTTTGCAAAGGCGGGAAAAAAGCCGAACGTACATTTTGGGGCGCTACCATCGGGATCATTCCCGGTGAAAACCGCGAGGAAGCCAATGCTTATTGCGACATTGTGATCCCGACTGGAATGGGTTTTGCACGCAATGTACTGGTCGTGCGCGCAGGGGAAGCGGTGATTGCCGTTGGCGGCGGAGCGGGTACGATATCGGAGATTGCTTATGCTTGGCAGTTTGGCAAACCGATTTGTGCCGTGGAAGGCATCGGTGGATGGAGCAATGAATTCGCAGGAAAGATTTTGGACAGCCGGTTTGATCGGCCGATAGCCTCCGCCCGAACCGTCGAAGACGTACTCAGCTGGATCGACATGATGTATTGAATGGTTTTGACCGTGGACTAATACAAACTTCATTCCTGAAAAGTCAGAGGTTTGCGCGTGCTGCAAACGTCCCCCTATAAAACACGAAAGGAGGCTTGTGGCCTCCATTTCGGGTGATTCTACTTTTCAAAGTAACCCCAATCCAATTTCCGCAGCGCGGAAGAATTGTTTCGAGGCATTTGCATGATGCATGTTTGCAGGTGGCTGCCGATCGTTAAAAAAAGGCGCGCATCTGTTGGTACCTTGGTTTGATCGTGTGATCAAGTAAGGGCCGCTGAGGTCCTGCATTTGCAACATTGCTGCTTTCGTAGCCTTGATGCATTGATGTCCCATATCCTTCTGTCTGATTCCCCAAGTTCAATCTGTCCGGTT
>JADKCL010000058.1 GCA_016718825.1 Bacteroidota bacterium
GTCAAAATGCATATCTTGCACGATAAATTGGGCGGCAAGGCAGTGGATTCAAATCTAACACCGGCAAAGTCATCGATCAATTCTGACTTCTACCGTTCGATGGAGAAGCCCGCTTTGAAAGCCTCGGGCCTGTTGAATGGTGACCGCCGAAACCCGGCGGCGAACGAAAAATGGCAGACGATCTGGTACAGTGTGAAGATCGACTACCACGGTGGCGACGCGTTGTCGCAGCAATTCCCCAAATCCGTACATGCCGACTGGGGATACCACTTGGCCTCCAAAAACTGGGAAAAGGGCAAGCGAGTCAAGTCTTGGTCAGCATTTCCCGAAGTTCCGGACTGGGCGACAAAGCGGTATATCATCAACGAAGACGGCAAAGGGGCCTTGGGAAATATGGAATACAACGGCACCAAATTCTCCAAGGAATTTGTCAACTTGCTTGTGGAGGAGCGAAATAAGCCATTTGCTCCAAAGGACAAGACTAGGAAAAATTATTTAACTCCAAATGAACTGGAAAGCCGACTTAGTCATCGTGTGTCTGAGTCTGGTCTTGGAAGTAAATTCATTCTAGAGACGGAATTCCTTCTTGACGCGTTAATGGATTCGCAATCCAGTATAAAACTTGACGGAAAGGCAATATAATATACTATGAAAGAAAAATTTGACACCCTTTTTGAAAATTTGAGGAATAATGCTCTCGTGAACGTAGAACAAGCAAATTTGGGGAACCCTTTGAGAGCATCGTCAATAAATGCTGGCAAGGAAGAATATCAGAAGGTACTTGGAACGAATACAATATCCATTTTCCAAGAATTCAATAGTGTTTTTCTTGCGTGGAAATATTCAATGGATCACGATCATGTTTGGGGAGGAGAAATTAGAATATCCCCATACCTTGTCATCTTAGGCAAAAGTAAAGTTCCATTTGAAGCCTCGCCCGATAATAAAAAAATGCTAGAATTCCTTGGGAATATCCATCTTTTGGACCATTTCCAATATTCCCTCCAATCAACCCTCAAAGTCGGCTTAGAACTCCGCGATGGCGCAGAGCATCTATGGCTCTGGAACGACAATGGAGAGAAATATCCATTGAGCTTAAGTATCCCGCAATACTTCGAGCGGCTTCTTGAAACAAAGGGCTTTATTGGCTGGCAATACTTTTTCGTGGATTTGGGTGCCTGCGATTTTTCAGACCCTTACTTTTCTGAAAACTTCGCAGCCGTGCCTAACGACGGAACAGCGAGGATGGAGGAATTTCTACAGGTGATGCCCAAGCTGTTTCCCGATCAGGATTACGCCTTCTACCAGGAGCGCCTAGTATTTTTCAAGGAGGCCAACGCGAAGTTTTGATACTTCCAGGTGGCTTTTCAAGTCCAAGTTCGGTACTCCTCAGCGAGGGGCCGATCGCAGTGTGGTTCTTCAACAACATCCACCGTATCCAACTCCGAGGAATACGCAGGAGTTGGACAGGCCTTGTTCCCAAAAAGGTCTTCGAAGCCTCCGCCAACATCGTCGAGGGAGAAGCGTGTCGAAGCAGCTTCTCGGCGGCGCCGCCAATGCCACCGTGTCCTCGCGAAGCGGGATCGAACGTATCATGGGCCTCACGATTCCCGTGAACACCGTGTCCTCGCGAAGCGGGATCGACCTCTTCCTCAGCATCCTCATCATCCTCAGCATCCTCGGCCTCCACAAGGCATGTCCCGAGCGAAGGTCATGGGCGTGATCAAAAGAGTCGGCGGCAAGCTCTGCGCCTTCATTGGAATTGCATGCATTCCATTCGCCGCCCCAACAATCCGATTGGAATTCCAATCCCAATTCGGCATCATTGCATGACTTTTTTCTGCGTCCCAACTATCACCCATTTCGTCGAATGGCACTCTATCGCTCCCCCGGAGTTTATATTGACGAACTTCCCGAACTCCCCAATAGGATCGTAGAAGTTCCTACAGCGATCCCGGCATTTTTGGGATTCACCGAAAAAACCGTGAATGCGGTCACGAGGATCGCTTCCATGGCAGGGGAGGCCTATGCAGTCTACGATGCCACCTTGGCGCAAAGTGCGGCGCGCAAGGACCGGTTCACCCTGATCGATATTCATGGCAAGGCGCCCGCTTTGTCGGTTTCGGACGCCGCAACCGAACTGAGGAATGGAATCGGGTCATCCAATTTGGGTTACGGTGCGGTTTATTTTCCGGACCTGATCACAGACATGCAGTATCCCGACGATGCGGTTCAATTGGCCGCAACGGGCGATTTTCAGGACTTGAATGGTCTGACGTTGGGCCGAGCGGAGAAGCTCGCCAATGGAACGATTCCTGCCGATCAAGCTCTGCGAACGGCGATCACGACGCAACTGAATGCGATTCGAATGCTCGTCCAAGCGTTGATCGCCAATGCCCCCATCCGCATGGCGCCGAGTGCTGCGATGGCAGGCGTGTATGCAATGGTCGACATGATGCGCGGCGTTTGGAAAGCCCCCGCTAGTGTGGGTATTCAGCAGGTGACCGAATTGGCTGTATATCTCAACGATTCAGATCAAGCGATGCTCAATGTGGATGCTACGGGCGGAAAATCGATCAATGCGATTCGGCGCTTCGTCGGAAGAGGAATCGTCGTTTGGGGAGCCCGCACGCTTGACGGAAACAGCAGTGATTGGCGGTATGTTCCGGTGCGAAGGCTTTTGATCATGGTGGAACAGAGCATCAAGACATCCACGCAATGGGTTGTCTTTGAGCCCAATGACGGCCCCACATGGCAACGCGTCAAAGACGCGGTGTCCCAATTCCTGCAGGGTCTTTGGACACAAGGCGCTTTCGCAGGAAGCAAACCATCCGAAGCCTTCTTTGTCAATTGTGGCTTGGATTCAACCATGACCGCACTCGACGTGCTCGACGGTCGTATGATCCTTCAGATCGGAGTGGCTCCGATAAGACCAGCAGAATTTATCATCCTGCAACTCGTGTTTCAGGTGCAGGGGGGGTGATCCAATCCTCAAATCGGCCGGCTCTGCCGGTTATAGCGGAACGAACCAAGGGATGCAATCCAATTCGTTTCCGCCAAGATTGGAATCCGTTGCTCAAACGGGAATTGAAAATCAAACAGTAAGATCACGGCGTTGGGTTTTTCTGCCTCAAAAGCGGCGAACTTTTCGGTAAAAGCATCGATAAAGGAAGTCGAATAACTCGCGCCCTTCAAAAAATTGACAGCCTCCAATGGAGGATTTTCATAGAATTCGAATTCCCGCAATTCCGGTGTGTACCTGCCCAAATGGAAGTCCTCCTGAAACATCGAGGAGGGCTCATCCTCCTCATAATCGATCCGGACGTAGCCTCGGAGTGCCATTACCACGGGAAAGTTTCCCACCCAAATGGAAACATAACCCGCTTTTCGATAATCTGATTTCTTTTCCATACAGGAATCTGTGCCGTTGGTGACGCATTTGGTCCTTCTTCATGCGTCTTGCCAATTTAGCTGTTCCCCCTCAAACCCGCTCAAAAAACGCGGTAAAATGCCGCAGAAACTTCGGCTCCTTCGTGATTCTGTAGCCGGTCACCTTGGCGCGATTCGCCCAGAGATGCTCGAAGACCTCGATCACGTAGTCGATATGACTTTGGGTGTACACGCGCCGGGGCACCGCCAAGCGCACGAGGTCACGCGGCGCAGGAATCAGCTTGCCGGCCTCGTCATATTTTCCAAACATCACCGAACCGACCTCCACCGAACGGATGCCACCCGTGAGATACAATTCGCAGACGAGGGCTTGGCCGGGATATTGATCCACAGGGATTTGCGGATAAAAGGCGCGGGCATCGACATAGACCGCATGTCCACCGACGGGCAAAATCATCGGCACGCCGATTTTGGCCATGTGTTCGCCCAGGTAGGCGTTGCTTTTGATCCGGTAGTTCAAATAGCCCGGGTCAAAGACCTCCTGCAGGCCCACCGCCAAGGCCTCCATATCCCTTCCCGAAAGGCCGCCATACGTGCTGAAACCCTCCGTGATGATCAGCAACATCGTGCACGCCGTCGCCAATTCCTCGTTGCGCAGGGTTAGGAATCCGCCCATGTTTACCAGGCCATCCTTTTTGGCGCTCATCACAATGCCATCCGCCAAGGCACACATTTCCTGCGCGATTTCCTTGTAGGTCCGGTCGGAATAGCCCTGCTCTTTGTGTTTGATGAACCAGGCGTTTTCGGCGATGCGACAGGCGTCGAGCACCATCAGAATGCCATGCGCGCGGCAAATTTCCGCCACAGCCTTGGCATTGCCCATCGAAACGGGTTGGCCGCCGCTGCTGTTATTGGTGACCGTGAGAATGACCGCCGACATGTCGGCTGCACCCTGACGCCGAATCAGATCCTTCAATGCTGCAATGTCCAGATTTCCATGAAAATCAGGATCATACCCTTCGCTGCCGGGCTTGGCAAGGTAGTCGAAAGCCACCGCGCCGGAAAATTCGATGTTGGCGCGGGTCGTATCAAAATGCGTATTCGACACGAAAACCTTGCCTTTGCCACCCAGATGCCCGTACAGAATGCGTTCGGCAGCGCGGCCTTGATGCGTCGGGAGAATGAATTCCATGCCCGTCAAATCCTTGATCGCCGCCTCCAACTTGAACCAGCTATTTGCCCCGGCATACGATTCGTCGCCTTGCATCATCGCCGACCATTGCGCCGCACTCATCGCCGAAGTCCCCGAATCCGTCAGGAAATCAATCAAAACCTGATTCGAATGCAGCAAAAACGGATTGTAATGCGCCTCCTTCAAAAAAGCAATCCGCTCCTCGGGCGTCGTCAACGAGATCGGTTCGACAGTTTTGATCCGAAAGGGCTCGATAATGGTCTTGAACTGGATGGACATGGCATTAAATTTTGCACGAATCACAGCGTCGAAATAGCGCTTCGCCACAAAGTTGGACCAAGCCAACCGCCGATAAAATGACCTGCGTCAGCAAATGGACCATGGAATTGAAGCATTGAATGACCATCCGACCACTTTTGTCCTTGGTCTTCGTGCCGATTCTCAGCACAAAACTTCGTGTCTTCGTGTCTTCGTGGCCAGATTCTCAGCACAAAACTTCGTGTCTTGGTGCCTTGGTGGCCAGAATTCAAAACAAAACCTCAAAACTTATAAGAATACCCCACCCGAAACACCTGCGTCTCATACAAATCATTGCTCAACACCGTAAATCCATTCCCCGTGATGGTCTTCTTGATCCGCATGGTATTCAGCAAATCCGAACCATTCAAAAACAGTTCGCCTTTGCCCTTTTGAATTCCTTTTTTCACGCCAAAGTCTATGGCATACCGTGACGCAATGCGTGCCTGAGGCAGCACATCCGGAGCTAGATAAATCCCCGTCAACTGAAGGTCAATCTTGCCCGGCAGGTGGAAAATCGCATTCGCCTTCGCATTGCCACTCCAATTGGATTCCGCCGCACTTTCATAGCTGATCGGCACGGGATAATAGGTCACACCTGCAAACGCATCAATGGTGTTTTTGTACCCATTCACTGTGAAATTCAACGTGACGCGTTCGCCCAGATTTTTGCTCAGGAACAGTTCGAGGCCCGTGCTGCGCCCGTTGCCTGCGTTTTGCGTGACCGCGTTGATGAGCGTGCTGCCGGGCGTCTGCGTGAGCACCCGCGTGAGGAGATTGCTGCTTGCACGGTGGTAAAAGCTCGCGTAGAAATTGCCCGAAGCCCAGGTGGTTTTGTAGGCCATTTCGAAGGAATGCGTGAACTGCGGCTTCAAACCCGGATTCCCGACCTTCAGCACCTCCGGATCGTCGTATTTGGGAAACATCCGCAGATCCACCTCGTCGGGCCGGTCCACGCGGCGGTTGTAGCTGATTTGGAGCTTGTTGCGGTCATTCATCTTCCAGGCAAACCGCGTACTCGGGAAGGGTTGAATGTATTGATAACCGTCGTTGTCATAAACATTGGCGGTGTCGTCGATGGTGTAGGCCACATTCACAAATTCCATCCGCAGGCCCGCTTCCCATTCGAAGTGTTTTTTGTCCAAAACGTAGTTTCCGTACAGGGCCGTGATCAATTCGTCGTATTGGGAGCGGCCATCGGCATTTTGGTCCAAGATGCTCGAATCCCCGGGAATGAAGGCAATCATCTAGGGAATAAACCGCCAACGCACCTTCGAACCCGCCTCAAAACGGCCTTGCTTCAAGGGTTTGACATAGTCGAAGTTCAGGTCCATCACGTTTTCGTCGTACAACAAATGCACGGTGTCGGCGCTTGCGGAGCTCGGCAGGATGTTGTCGAAATAAAACCATTCGTCCTCCTGATGCCAGGTATAGTTGTACCGCAGGTCGAATTTATGCCCCGGCTGACTGAATTTATGGGTCCAATTGGCGGCTGCGTTGGCGGATTTGTTGATTTCGCTTTCGTAGAAGAGCCACAGGCGTTGCCGGTTGGTCAAGTCGGCGTTGAAGTAGGGGACATCCCCGCGGTCAATATGCCCTTCGCGGTTGAAAAGGCCCGAAATGTTCAAGCTGTTGCGGTCATTGAGGCTCCAATCCACGCCGGTTTTTACCGTGTAAATGAGCTGAGAACGGTTTTCGAGGAATTGTCCGCGCACCACCGAACCGTCGTCGTAGGTCCGGTCGATGTATTCGTTTTTGTTCAAAGACTTCTGCACCAAGGCATCGCCCTGAAAGAACCAATTCAGGTTTTTGCGGCGGTAATTGAAGGAAAGCGTGGGATTGATTTTGGGCGTTTGTCCGTATTGTGGCCGGATGGTCGGCAGGTTATCCGCCTTTTCGGTGAGGGCGCCGATGCCACCGATGAGGCCGATTTTGCCATTCAAGCCCTTTTCCTCGCTCTTTTTGTAGATGATGTTGATGATCCCCGCCATGCCATTGGCATCGTATTTCGCGCCGGGATTGTGGATGATTTCGATGCGTTCCACGGCGGATGCGGGAATGTTGTCGAGTCCGGCTTGGCTGCCAAATCCCGTCAGCGCCGTTTGTTTGCCGTCGATGAGCACCGTGACCTTGTCACTGCCACGCATCGCGACCTTCCCGCCTTGATCAATCGTCACGCCGGGGAGATTCTGCATCGCCTGCAAGAGCGATCCGCCGGATTGGCTTATGTTTTGATCCATGTTGAAGCTTTGTTTTTCCAGCCCGACGCTGTTTTCAGGTGAGCGCCCTTCAATGACCACGTCCTCGGTCGTGATCGATTTCTCCGCCAAAGTGACCGTCCCGAGATCGAGAAATTCGCTGAGGCTACCCACCGTGATCGGCATCCACTGCGTTTCTTGGGCCATTCCTTGAAAACGAACGACATAGTCACCGCTTGGAACGTTGGAAAGGACGAACCGACCTTCGGCATTCGTCAAGGTGCCGCTCACGAAGACCGAATCCGGAAGGCGGTAGAGCATCACGGAAATGTATTCCAACGCCGCGCCTTCTTCAGGACCGACAACCTTGCCCGGATAGGGTGACCTTGGTTTGGGCAGGGGCGAAGATGCCAGTAACACTGAACAGGAACAGGATGAGTATTTTTTTCATTTTTGTTGATCAACTTGACGCTACGGTGGCCAAGTTCCAGTCCAATTTGGAAGAATTTTTGAATGCGTTACGCTTTGTTAAAATCAAGGCTAAACACATGCTTTTGATCCTCAAAACAATAGCTGAGTTGCCAATGATTGAGATCAGCGATTTTTTTCACCACCGATAGCCCCAACCCGTTTCCCTTTGATTTGGAAGAGATTTTCGAGAAGCGTTGAAAGACTTCCTCCTGCGGCAATGCTTCACCAATGCCGGTATTCGTGACCCGCAACTTGCCTTTGACCAATTGGATTTCTACGGTTCCTTGAAAGACATTATGCCGAATCGCATTGAGCAGCAGGTTACTGACAGCTATTTCAAGCAGCGCTGGGTTTGCCATCAACCGCAAGTCTTCGGAAACTGTGGTTTTGAACGCGATTTGTTGTGCAATTGCCTGTTCCTGAAAAAAGGGAAGGAGGGACTTGAGGATGGCAGTGACTGAAATGTCCTCATTTGCGGCATAGACCTGACTTTCCATTTTGGAAAGGAGGAGCAAGTTTTTGTTCAAACGCTGCAATCGACTGATGGACGATTCCAAATTTTCAAGCATTTCTCCTTGCGCTTCATTCAAATCCTGGCGCTGCATCATCATGTCGATTTGAGTTTGCATGATGGCGAGCGGCGTCTGAAGTTCGTGTGCCGCGCTATCCACAAATTCACGTTGCAGCGCAAAGGCCCGTCGATTTTTCTCCATCAATTTGCGCAAGACAAGGTTCAGTCGCTCAAATTCAAGAGTTTTTGAACCACCCAATTCGATGAATTGCGATTTCTCAATCTCAAAGTTTTCCATGACCGTCAGCGTGTCATAAAACGGGCGCCAAAGGCGTTTACTCTGCCACCTTGTAATCAAATACATCCCCAAGAGCGACATCAAAATGACCGCAACAAAGAGTTGCGTGATGCTGTTGAGGAAATCTTCCGACTCGATCTGATTCATCCTTGCCATGAAAGTAAAGGGCCTGCCTTCGATCGTCACCGGCGTCAGAAGCACGCGGTAAGGTTCATTTTCTGCATCCAGGGTATCGTAAAAAAACTGTCCAAAAACAGAATCTCTCTTCAAATTTTGGTCCTCGGGCAAGATCGTGACATCTCTGTTGACCTTATTCCAGAATGCTATTTCATCCAGTTGCAACGTCGGAAGGGTATAATGGAGGAACTCTTTTTTGCGCAATTGCAGGGCCTCATCAGAATCTTCAACCGCAAGGCCCTCCGTGATGCGGAAAAATAGGGGTATCGAAACAATGAGAATCAGGGCCGACACCAGCATATTGGCGCGAAGTGTTTGGGTAAGCAGTTTTTTAGCCATTTTTCCATTTATAGCCTAGCCCGTAGACAGTTTGGATATAGTCCTGAAAACCGGCTTCATGTAGCTTTTTCTTCAGATTCTTGACGTGCGCATAGACAAAGTCATGGTTATCAAGCATATCTGCCATGTCGCCCGACAAGTGCTCAGCAATCGCTGCCTTGCTCAATACACTGTTTTCATTGCCAACCAGAAAAAGCAGAAGGTCCAGCTCGGTTTTCGTCAAATCCAATTTCTTGTCAGAAACATACACCTCCTTTGCCAATAGGTTGATTCTTAGATCGTTGATCTTTAGTTCGTTGTGTCCTGAAAATTGCCTTCGACGAAAAAGTGCCTGTATCCGCACGAGCAATTCAGCAAGGTGGAACGGCTTGGTCAAATAATCGTCCGCACCAATTTGAAGTGCCTCAATCCGCGATTCAAGCGTCTCTTTTGCCGACAGCACGATCACCCCATCCGTCCTGACGGACCTTTTGAGATGCAGCAAAACCTCAAGCCCATTCCCATCCGGAAGCATCAAATCCAGCAAGATACAATCATAGGAATGCATTTCGATTTTGTACAAAGCAGATTGGATATCCCCTGCAACTTCACAACGGATTGCATGTCCGTTCAGGTAACTGACGATTGTTTCCACCAATGCCGGTTCATCCTCGACAAGCAAAATCTTCATGATCCAAATCTCGGCAGCAATCTTGAATGAAATTTGAATTTCCCAGCCAGGACACCCAAAGGCGAAGCGCCCAAAAACCAAAAGTGCGCCGTCCCTAAAGAACAGCGCACTTTCCATCGCTTCACAGAAGCCCGCTCGTCCTCGAACGGCTTCCTCGAACTGTCAATTGGTATGGCTCCAAGCCGGCACCGGCGGATGGGCTTCTCCTTTTTCGTGGCCGAAGCGTTTCAGTATCCGCAAGTGTGACTTCACGGCACCTAGCATCGTCGGATGCGCGAAGTAGGGGATGCCAAATTCGTGCGCCGTTTCCCGTGTGATCTTCGAAATCGCAGGGAAATGCACGTGGTTGATCAAGGGAAACAGGTGATGTTCGACCTGGAAATTCAGGCCACCGCAAAAGAAACAGACAATCTTACTTTCAATCGCGAAGTTCGCAGTGGTGTACATTTGGTGGACAGCCCAGGCACTTTCGATATTTCCGACATCGTCAGGAATTGGAAAGTGGGTCTCTTCGACGACGTGCGCCAACATGAACACGATTGCCAAAGTGAAGCCTTCGAAGTAATGACTGACCAAAAACGCAGCCAAAATATGGTACCAAGGCGCTTGAATGAAGATAAATGGCAAAGCAATGAACAGCGAATAGTACAAAGCCTTTCCCACAAACAGCCGAATCCACTGTTTCCGCGGATGGCTTGGTGTCGCGATGCTGCCGATATGGTCTTGCGACATCTTCTTGTAGTCCTTCACAAAGACCCAAGACAAAGTCGCCAAGCCGTAGGCGGGTAGCGCAAGGATATGCTGCCAACGGTGAATCGGCTTCAGCGGCTTGTGCGGGGACATGCGCATGAAAGGGGCAGATTCGAGGTCTTCATCGGCACCTTCGATGTTGGTATAGGTATGGTGCGCCTTGTTGTGCATGATGCCCCATGTATAGTCATTCGCCCCGACCAAATTGAAAAGCCAGGAAAAGACCGTATTCCACTTCGAACTCGCAAACAAGGACCCGTGGATCGCATCGTGGCAGATTCCCAATCCGCTGAAGGCCGAAAACAGACCGATGTTGATGAACAGCAAATACACCGCCCAAACCGGCAAGGGAAACACGAGCAACGTGATCAGCGAACCGAAAATCATCGTCACGTAGAGAATGATCTTGAAACGCATGAGCCCATTGGCATGGGTGGAAATTCCGTTGTCTTTGAAGTAAGCGTCCACGCGGCGCTTCAAAACGGGGTAAAATTCGGCTTTGTCTTTCCCGGTAAACTTGATTTTCTGAATCATAAACGCATTTTTACCATTAGAGCATGAAGAACAAATCCGTCGGAGAGCGTGGGTTGATTTCTCTACGACCCTGCGAACAACCCTGATCCAAGACCAAGACGCATCCACAGCGACTGCAAAGTTACGGAAGACCATCCACAATCCAAACGCCCGTTAGGCACACCGTATATGATTGTGGTCAGCCACATTTGAAGCGGCGGCCTCCTAATGAAGCGGCGGCCTCCTATTGAAGCGGCGGCCTCCGGCCGAACGCTGATCCTGCAGCAAGCCTCCGGCTTAAGAAAGGAAGAGACCCTGTCAAGGCCGCATCCCGATTACCGCCAAACACCCGACATCCCGCAATCAATCCCAACCGCAGCCAAAAACAGCAAATGCCCCGTTCCATGAATAGCCAACCTGTTTGCGCTCCGAGCTGATTTTTCGGCCCGCGGCCGCAATATCAGCGGGGAGGAAATACAATGGATACCCGCAATGCTACCCAGACGCCGCTCCTCCGGAGCAAGACCCGCGGCAAATCCTGCGTGTCCGGTAGCATCGCCGACGCTGGAGGTGCAAGAAATGTAGCGTCATCGGCGCTCACACCGCATTTCGGTAGCGCCGCCGACGCACTCCAACCACCATTCGAAAATACCTCCAAAACCATTCCCATTCGACTAAAACAAAAACCGCTGACCAGATCTTAAAATCCGGTCAGCGGTTTTTTATTCGAGGCTCATCCCTACTGTACAACCACCTTGAACATCCGCCGTTGCTCCACGCCGGATGTCACTTCCACGAGATAGGTGCCAGGAGTTAAATACCGGATGTCAATGGCTACCTCGTGATGCAACTCCGGTAGGGTTTGCACCTGCAATTGCCGGCCAAACATGTCCGAGATCTTCACCGTGAACGCATCAACAATCGGAGAAGCCGTGCGCAAACGCAATTCGCCTTGACCTATGCTGCGGGAAACCGGGTTGGGGTAGAGGGAGAGTCCGCCAAAATTCCCCATCCCAGCGTCAATGCCGACGAAGGTCACAAACAGGGTATCACTGACCGCCGTGCAGCCATTGCTGTCTGTCACCATGATCGAATAACTACCTGACTGTGTGACGATATACGTTCCGCCATTCGCGCCGGAAATGTTGTTGCCATTCAACAGCCATTGCATCGTCGGGTACGTCGGGGTACAAATCACCGAATTGCCATTTGCGAAAGGGTAGGGGTGGGAGCCGGTATTGCAACCACGGTGAAGGTTTGCGTAGCAGAGCAACCTGCACCGTCCGTCACCGTCACCGAATAGCTGCCGGGGGCCAAGCCAACCAAATCCTGCGTGCTGTCTCCCGTACTCCAAACGTAGGAATAGCCTAAACAGTCGTTACCACCGGATGGACTCAAGTCGATCATCCCTGCAGTATCCCCTGCACAGGTCGAGGCCACGCCCGCATTGGTCAAAATTGCTGCCGGGCTCAGGATCGTCACACTATCCACCGCGGTCCCGCCGCCTGCATCGGTGACGGTCACGTAATAGACACCTGCTGCCAAACCCGAAATGGTCGCCGTCGTGGCCCCGTTGCTCCACAAATAGGTGTCGTTGCCACAGCCTCCGCTTCCGGATACATGGGCAATCCCATCGTTGCCACCCGGACATGTGAGGTGGTAGCCACACAGGGACGAATCAGGCCAAGCTTGCGTCGTCGGTGGCCCCACGACGGTGATGTTGGTCACGCAGTGGATGTTCCCGTTCGCATCCGTCACCGTCAAGGTCACAGCGTTGGAGCCGACATTTCCGCAGGTGAAGGCGGATTGGCTCAGGTTCAGGCTATTGATCGTGCAATTAGCGGTCGGTGCTGCCGCTGCCTTACTGCGGCTGCGGTTACCGTACCGTTTCCATTGACATCCAAGGTCACCGTGACAGCCTGACAATTCGCTATCGGCGCAACATTGTCCACATTGACCGTTAACAGCGATCCGCGGCGAATTCGAACAGGATCCACCCGTCGCTTCGGCATAGTAGGTTGTTGTCACAGTAGGGGTGACCACAAAGTTGGCCCCGCTGCACCTCGATCCAATGGCGACGCCGCCCGAGGGCACCGTGAACCAAGAAATGGTATTGCCGACCGAGGTGGCATTCATATCAGCCGATCCACCAGGGCATATCATCGAAGGAATGGCTGTCACATTGAAGTTGGTGTGGCAAGGAGGCACAATCACATCCGGTGTGATCACGACCTCACCATTCCCGAGCCGAAATCCACTTGTCAATGTGCCGCCGGTCACGCCGCCGATGTAGGAAGATCCACCGCCACCGCCGCCAAAGGCCGCCACCGCCGCCATACCATCCGCCGCCGCCGCCTGCACCACAAGCGCCATCACCTTCGCCGCGACCACCTGCGCCAAAAGATCCCGCCTGCGGTGTATGGCAACATGCGACGCCTGCCGCACCGCCAGCCGACTGCGTGCCGCCTTTGCCACCGCTTTGCGGCCAAGTATTCCAAGTGCCGCCGTCTCCGCCAATCAATCCGCCGCCAGCGCCACCTGCACGGTTTTGACTCGCCGAATTGGTGCCGCCGCCGCCGCCGCCTCCGACGATCACCCGGTTGGCCAAGCCATAAGGGCTGATGCGCACGTCCGATCCGCCCCCACCCGTGCCACCCGAAGACGGTGCCGTAAATCCTGCCCCGCCATTGTAACCACCCGTAGGCGTCGTGGAGTTGAAATGGGCTCCTGCGCCGCCAACATACACCTCGAGCACCTGTCCCGGCGTCACCGACAGCGAACCTTGGGCCCGTCCTCCCATGCCTCCGGGTGCATTTGCAATACCGCCACCTTGCGCGCCTTTGGCATCGATCGTGACCGAAATCACCCCGGGCGGAACGGTATAAGTCTGAACGCCGCCCGTATAGGAAAAGGTCGTTGCCTGCGCCCAAAAGGGTATTCCCCGCGGAAACAAGCAGCAGCACCGCCAACATCATTCTACCCATCCTGCCCCGTTGATGCAGAATACCTTGCATTGATCGTAGTGTTTTTCTCATGTCTTAAAGTGTTGATAAAGGAGTCCCACAAAATAGGAATTCTTGCGCGATTTCTTTTCACGTACAGCTGGGAATTTGACGATGAAATTTATGCCGGTCGGAACCCTTGCCAGCAGCGGCCCTCTTTTGAAGCGGCGGCCCTCTTTTGAAGCGGCGGCCCTCTTTTGAAGCGGCGGATTTCTATGGTGTATGCAAGTGATGTGACAAATATTTTTCATGTTTTTTTTCTGGACATTTAAGGCAATAGGGAGCCCTTACCGCACTGTGCGATATTTTTGAGCAGGTTTTGATTGCCAAGTGGTTGCGGTTACGCCACTGTTTTCGGAACTTCGTGTACAGGCGATCCTCCCTGACGCAAGCACAGACCCTGTGGATGATCTTGTTGCGTATTGCATTGATTACTATGAACTTATTCTTCCCTCAGCGATCTTTCGGTCGAAATAGACCTTGAACTCTCCTCTGCTTGCAGGGCGCTTGTCGCGCATATGTGCAACAATGACTTTAATCGCTTGTTGGCCTTGTGGGAGACCTTGTTCCGTCCCCTGATACTTGTCCCGGAACTATGTTCGAAGGGGGCACAACCGGCATTGCAAGCCAGCTTGCGGGGGTCGTTAATGTACTTGAACTCGTTGGTGGCGATGATGAGGTTGGTTGCGGTGACGAAGCCCACTCCCTGTACCGATGTCACAACCTCGTAGAGTCTGGCCAGCACGGCATCACCCATCATGATCTCCAAGATTTGCTTTTCAATCGCCTTGGCCTCTTTCCTGGCGGCTTCAATGGTCTTTTTCGAGGCGTCTTTGATCTTCTCATAGTGCCCCCTTTGCCTTGAAGGACTTGATCCGTTGACCGGAACCGCCAGCTTACTGATCACCGCCATCAGGCGCGTACGTGAAGCCATCAGGTCGGCGAGCAAGGTAATCTCTTTGCGCGGGGTTCCCCAAAGCTTGGCGTCGGCCCTGAAACGGTGGGCGTAATCGGCGATCCTGCTCGCGTCGACCTTGTCGTTCTTGCCCCGCATCAGGCTGCCAGACCCATTCTTGATGCAAGCAGCAACCTCCATCCAAACCGCAAAGTCCAAGCGATGCAGGGTCTCAAGGACGGTAAGTCCATAGATCCCAGTGTGTTCAAGGCATGCCAGGCATTCCTTTACCCTGAAGCCCTCAAAGGAGCGCATCCACTTAATTGCCTCCTTGATCCCGCCTGGATCGTTCGGGACCCTGTTGAAGCCCAGACGGACGCTTGAATTGCGAATGCAAAAATCCAGATGGCCTTTGGAAATGTCGATTCCGACAAAAAAACTGTACTTTTCCATAAATTTTTAGAATAAGTTCTTTCGTTGAAAAGCCAGCAGCGAAGGGCTCTCCCAGGACCTTTAATGGGTCTTTCCCAGGTTTCTATTCGGGGTATCCCAAAGCAACTGGCAGGAGACTGAATCCGCGGGGTGGGGCTAACCCCCGGCCTCCGGCATAGTTCCCTCCTGCCAGTGCTGACTTATCAACATATCAACGTTAATCCACAAAGAAAAAGAAGCAAAAAGAAAGATTACTACAACAACATGGTTATTCTTTTCTTTGCAAACCT
>JADKCL010000059.1 GCA_016718825.1 Bacteroidota bacterium
CCATCGCGGTCATGTCGATGCGTGTGGATTTTTCTTTTGCTTGGGGGCACCACCTTTGTGTTTCCCCACCTCCGCCGTAGTATCTACTTCAGCCATTTTATAATCCTCCTAGATGAAATGATCACTTTTCGGCAGGGCTTCGGCACTTTCGGCTTCAGCAGCTTTCTTTTGGGAGCATTGGGGGTCAGCCTCCAAGCCCGTGATCAGGTTAAAACGATTGATGTTCACTTCTTGCAGGGTGGCAATCACTTTGTCCATTTTCTCAAGGCCACATCCCTGTGCCTTTGATGGCAAAGGAAGCTCATGGTGGTACGCCTTGCAGCGTTGATCCATTCTTTGAGGCTCATTGACCTGTCCACGCTCGGTATTCACGGGAATACCATGGTAGGGATACTCCTTGATTTTGTCGAGATCCTTTGTGCCCAGCCAATTTCCGAACTCGGCCAATGGCACGCCAAAACTTGGCTGATTGGCAAAGAAGGTCATTCCTTCCTCGGATACTGGCAGACTGTAGGTTTCGATCATCTTCTCGAGCATGCCCTTCCGGGTTTCCTGCGAAACGCCGACAACCACCATTCCACTCTTGTCCACGGTAATGATAAACAAGTTTTTGTCTTTCAATTCCGAGGTCGAGATCGAAGTCGGGGTATCGACAAGCACCTTGTCAGAAGCCTTGAACTTTGCAGACATGATGAAAAAGGTCAGCAGCAGGAACGCAACGTCCACCATCGCGGTCATGTCAATTGACGGATTTTTCCTCTTTGGTTTTACCTTAGGCATAATACCCTCCTTTTAAGGTTACAACTCCTTTTGACACCTATTTATTGTAGGGGTCAGCGGAAAAATCACTTGTGCGTCGTCGTCGTTTCGTACGTCTGCACGATGCTGTAACCGGCCTCATCGATCTGATAAGTCAAGGAGTCGATTTGAACCGTAAAGAAGTTGTAGAAGATAATTGCCAAAGCGGAAGTTCCGATACCGATAGCGGTATTCACAAGTGCCTCGGAAATACCTGTTGCAAGCTCGGTCGAGTCGGATGTTCCGGTGACGGCGAGTGCGGAGAAGGCCTTGATCATACCCAAAACCGTACCAAACAAACCGACCAACACCCGATGGATGCGATGGTTGCAATGATTGGCAGGTTGCGCTCAAGCATAGGAAGTTCCAAGGTGGTGGCTTCTTCCAGTTCTTTCTGGATCGCCTCACGGTTGGTTTCCTTGTCGTGCACTGGATTGGCTTCGACCTCCTTGTACTTGGTAAGACCAGCCTTGACCACATTTGCGACAGAGCCGCGCTGTTTGTCACAAGCCTGAATCGCACCGTCGATGTCACCATCACGCAAGGCAAGGCGCACACGTTGTACAAACACGTCCACGGAGCCGGAGCCTTGGCCATGAATACGACAGAGATGAGGCGCTCGATGAAAAACACCCATACCATCAAGAAGAGAGACATACCAATCGGAACGATGATACCACCTTTATAGATGGTGCCTTGCATGTTGCCATCCAAGGGGTGACCGTCTGTCCAGTGCTTTGGAGCTTCACCGACTGATCCAGCCGCTTTCCAAGCATCCATTTGTGCAGCAGCATCTTTGCCGCCCTCGAAGTTGTCTGGTGATCCGAAGACATATTTGAACACCACAAAGGCTACCACTAATGCCAGCACGATGACCAGGGCAGGGAACCAAGACTTCAAAGGATTAGATTTTTTGATTGTGCGGCCGTTATCGCCAGCACCGGTACCTACAGTTTTCATATCACGCTTTTACTAATTCAAAGTTTTTGGATGAATCCAGTAATCTTTTGCTAAGGAAGAAAAGTGAATACAATGAATTTCTTGAAATGAACGCTCAAGTTAGCTTGATCTTTTTAATCGCAAAGATTTTTGAAAAATTGGCCCCACATGTCTTCCAGCAGCAAACTTGTTACAATAAAACGGCGATCCCCCAAACTCTGCACGCGCAATTTGATGCGTGCATTACACAGTAAGGCGGACAAACCATGGGCCAAAGGGTAAAAAACAATGCCTGATGTTTCAGAAAGGGCACCTTCAGATTACCTGAGCAGTGCAATTTTCTTTACCCTTTTTTAGAGCATTTTGAGGAATCCGACTTCCTTTTCGCTCAGCAACCTGCATGTGCCGCGCGGCAAGCCTCTTTTGTCAAGCGGGCCAAATTGCACACGATCCAACGTTACGATCTCAAAACCAAGCTGTTCCACCATTCGCTTGACCACATGGTTGGCACCACTTTGAATTTGAATGGCGAGCTCATTGAGTCCGCCGTTGGAAAGATATTCAACTTTGTCGGCTTTCACGACGCCTTCCTCAAGTGAAATTCCTTTTCTCATCGCCAAAATTTGGGTCTCGGAAACTTCTTTGTCGAGGCGTACATGGTAGATCTTGGTGAATTTACTTCCCGCCTGCGTCAGCTTTTTCGTCAAGTCGCCGTCGTTGGTCAACAAAAGCAGGCCGGTTGCATTGCGGTCGAGCCTGCCGACAGGATAAACGCGTGCCTTGGTATAACGCTCGGCAATTTCCATGACCGTATCGCGACCAAGATCGTCTTCCGTCGTTGCAAGCTTGTTTTTGGGCTTGTTCATCAACAGGTAGACAAACACTTTGATCCGCAACTCGTGGTCTTTGAAGACAACCTTGTCCTTGCCGGGCTGCACTTTGAAGCCCATTTCCTTGACAACTTTGCCATTGACCTTGACTTTTCCGTCGCTGATGAGTCCGTCGGCATCGCGGCGTGAGCAAATTCCGGAGAGGGCGACAAAACGGTTCAGGCGAATCGGCTGTTCAAACAAACCATGGCTTTGGTCTTGTTCCCGCTCGGCCTTTTCCTGCCGCTCCTTGCGGCGCTCGTTTTTACGTTCAGCCTTGGGGCTGATCTGTTTTTGGAAGCCGCCAAACTCCTCGGGCATCAATTTGGGCTTGGACTTGCTGTCTTTGCCTTTGACCTTTGCCTTCGGTTCATCGCGATCCTCAGCTTTGTGGTCGCACTTGGACTTGCCTTCCGACGCCTGCGCTGACTTGTTGGTGGATTTTCCCTTGACAATCTGCGGCGCGGCGACCGATTTTTCGGATGCTGCTGTCTCTTGTCGAATTTCAGCAGGCTTTTTATTGTCGTTCCTTTGCCTTTGGGGCCTCTTTGGCTTCAATCGTGCCTTTGGGCGTCATCGAAGCGTTTTTGCTTTTTGTTTTCCTTTGGTTTGAGCAATCCCAGTCGCTTCAATTCGCGGCGGCGCGGCTTTGAGCGAACTTTAGAAGACGCTTCATCGCCGGATGGCGTTTTCGTTTCAGCGATTGTCGGCTCTGCGGCTATTGCCTTGGATTTGCCAGCGGCCTTTTTGGCAGCCGGTTTTTCTGCAGCGACAGGCGCGTCAGCGGATTTGGCTTTGGAGGCGGCGGCCTTCTTTGCGGCTGGTTTTTCAGCAGCGACAGGAGCCTCGGCGGATTTTGCTTTGGAAGCGGCGGCCTTTTTCGCGGCTGGTTTTTCAGCAACGACGGGCGCGTCAGCGGATTTGGCTTTGGAGGCGGCGGCCTTCTTTGCGGCTGGTTTTTCCGCAGCGACGGGCGCGGCAGCGGATTTGGCTTTGGAGACGGCGGCCTTTTTGGCAGCAGGCTTTTCAGCAGCGACGGGCGCGGCAGCGGATTTGGCTTTGGTGGCGGCGGCCTTCTTGGCGGCTGGTTTTTCAGCAGCGACAGGAGCATCAACAGGTTTGGCTTTGGAGACGGCTTTGGCCTTGGGTGCTGCTTTTGTAGCTGCGACCGACTTCTCGGTTGCGGCGGCTTTCACGGCCTTGGCGGCGGTCGGCTTTTCTTTGGGGCTCACGGCTTCGACTTTCTTGGTAGATGTCTTGGCAGCTGCTGTCTTTTTTGTTTTCTCTTCCACGGATTATTCTTCCTCCAAATCCTTGATTCTAAATTCCCCTTCCAGGCGTTGGAAGGTGGCTTCTTCGTCTATTGTATCGGTTGGCTCGTCTTCTTCGACCGTCATTTGATGCAATTCATCCGCGGCTTCCATTTGCTCCACAAGATCTTCTCCATCACCTTCGGCTTCGTCGTCATTTACATACACCTTGAACTGCGCCTGAAAATCCTTTTCCTCCGAATTCAATTCGTCGAGTTTGGGCAAGTCACGGAGGTCATTCAACGCGAAGTACTCCATGAAAAACGGCGTCGTACCATATAATAAAGGTCTGCCTGCAAATTCGGCGCGACCGCGAATCTCGATCAGGTTCTTTTCCAACAGCTTGCTCACGGCGTAGTCGCAATTCACCCCACGGATGAATTCGATTTCAGTTTGGTGATGGGCTGCTTGTAGGCGATGATCGACAGGGTTTCCAAGCTCGCCCGTGACATCCGCCGGGTGCTTTTGGCCAAAACGGCATGCTTCACAAAAGGATAATAGTCCTTTTTGGTATAAAACTGGTAGCCGCCGTCGATTTGCTTGAGTTCGAAGACAAATTCGTCGCTCTGATACTTGGCCAAGAGCGCTGCGAGCGCGTCGTTGAGGACATCCTCATCGAATTTGATCCCAAAAAAATCCTCATTCTGGAAAATCTCCAGGAACTGTGTCGGCTTCATAGGGCCGTCGGCGGCAAAAATGAGCGCCTCAATGATTTTCTGAACTTCCATCCGAGGTGCAAAGGTAGGCAGGGAATGGGAAAGTTTGGATCAAGAAATCTTTTGGCAGAAAAGGAGGAAGTCTTTGAGGGTCTGAAGGTGATCGGTTTGTTGGGTTCGAAGGATGAGCTGGTCGAGGTAATCGGGCGTCATCACTGCGGTTGGCGAAACTTTTGAATACTCCATATTCCTTTCCCGAAAGACTCTTTTGAGATAGTCTAGGTGAAAAGCCGCATGCGTTGAGTCTTGATGAATATTTGGCATTTGTTCTGGGTCGTTCTGGGACACATCGAAGTGGGAAATGTAGCCACGAAGAACCTCGTCGGCTGGGTTGCGCTGAAAAACTTTTCGGTTCCCTAAAAGCCAAGTTTCAATGCATCTGTTCTGCACGATCACTTTCAATTCATATCCTCGAGGCTTAAGATTCCGCTTCGCAAGGCTATTCATCAAGTCAACCCGCGCTTGTTCCAGTGATCCTTCTTCTGCATCGAGGCAAATGACAAGGAAATCGAAGGTCCCCAAATCATTCAGCTCCTCCACGGCATCCTGAACAAAACGGTACAATGAAGGAATACCTTGTCCATGAGCCAGATAGAAATTTTTGTCCTGTGCTTCCGTAGGGACCGCAACGCGATGAAATTCGGGAAGAAGCTGCTGAAGCCAAGCAGGATATATCTTGTACTCCGTTCGTCTTCCCTCAACAATGAAATACAGATTCATTCGGAAATCACACCTGTTTGAAAGGCCTCCAATTGGGTGAGTTGGGTGAAGTTTTCATGCCTTGAACGCCCAATGCCTAGTTCCTCAGCTGTATGTGTACTTACCACCCCACCTTTTCGCGTGACAATTTTCCAATGTTTGGCACCGATACGATTGATGATGTATGGATGGTGGCTCGTGATGATAAACTGAAGCCCACGACCAGCGTTTTGGACGGCTTCTGCGACAAGGTCGATGCAGTTTGCTCCGAGGCTGTTTTCGAATTCATCAATTAGGATGAGGGAATTGTCAGGGCAGAGTTCAATTTGGGCAAGCAAGGCCAACGTTTTTCGCATGCCAGTAGAAACGGTACCAAGTCTAAATGAATCCACCAATCCATATTCGGAAATATTCCAATAAAATCTTGGACTTGTTTGCCGGAAATCGACACCCTCTAGTAAATCATCAACAAACGGAAATATCTCAATGTATCGATCTCTAATACGATCAAAAATTGGCTTCCCTTCAGGATGACTACTTAACCAACCAAGACGCAGTGCTAGGTTTGCGCTGGACCTTCGAATCCCATCAACGGTTAGCCCCTTCCACAGATCGATTTCCTTCAAGTCATTTAGGAATGCCTTGTCAATCTCAATCTCTGAAAATGGAAAAGTATTTTTAAGCTCCTTGCTAATATCTGCGATTTGACCCTCTGTCTCAAACAGATTGATTATGCTTAGGTTTTCGTTCAGTTTTGGCAGGTTGAAATTGGAGTATTTTACTATGTCCCTTTGTCTCGCAACGATTTCTTTTCCAGATTCTGTTACCCTTTCAAAATCAAAGCTAGCTTCAAAATGCCGATCTTGACCCTTTCTTTCCACAAACTCTTCAATTTCTGCACGCCCTTCCCATTCGAAGAGCCTCCCGTCGATCGTCCTCAAAGAGAGTTCCCAAACAATGATATCACTAGGATGACTTTCTGAAATTGTTCGATTTGTGGCTAGATCTGTAAGAAACTTGATTGCCTCCAAAATCCTCGTCTTCCCTACCCCACTTGCTCCTACCAACAAATTGAAACGATCAAATTTCGTTTGCTCCAATGACCATCCCTCGGAAGGGTACGATACCTTTAATGACTCTATGAACATCGTCTATGCTTTGTTTCTGATCCTAATTTAAGGAAAAACTGGCTTTTCTGCATCGAGGCCCCTCTGAAGCCCGCTCCTGTTTCACTTAATGGGGTCATTTGCATAACCGCTTTTCCAACAATCTGCGTTAAATTAATGCTCATATTTCGCAAGAGTAACCTTGTTTTCAATGGGTTTGTACGTAAATATCAAATTGTAATGAACCTCTTCCTCCTGGAGGTTATAGTTTGATATCACGAACTGAACCAGTATGTTTTGCGTTTCCCACGTGAATGTGGTTTCCTTTCCCAATATCCCCTCCTCAGTCTTTTTATGATCGAACGATCCAAATAGTCTATTCAACTCTGCACCAAGATTTCCAGGAGTTGAGGGAATCCCGCCGTTTTGCTTCAGCACATAGTTCTCCAATGTTTCAAAAGTCCAAAAATTGATCACGAACAATTTTTCATCGAAATAGCTCAGACTAACCATTTTAATTTGCTCGTTAGCAACATTGTAGTCATATCCATCCGTGGGGCTTTCAGCATCAATTTTGTATCGTTTCAATCTACCATTCAATTCTGAGCCTTCAAAAACGGGTCCCAAAATGCTTTTTGGGGAAGATTGAAATTTGAACTTTTTGAAGCCATTCAACAAATCAATATTTCCTTTTGTCTGCGACGGAAGTAAACAAGATTGAAGCATCAGGAAAAGGAAAATCAACTTCTTCATTTTGTTTCAAGAATAAACAGGTTTCTAGACGCGTTTCTGAGTTTTCGATTTTGGCCAGAGGCCAGTCGTTCGGGCGGCGTGCGGCCGGAGGCCGCCGCCTCGCCTCTATTCCTACTTCTCCCTCGCCACGGAATAATCGACCAGGGCGCGAAGGCTCGTCTTGCTGGGTGACTCGGGGAAGGTGTCGAGGATGTCCATGGCTTCTTTGAGGAAGTTGTTCATGACTTGCTCGCTGTAGGTGATGCCGCCGTGGTCGATCACGTATTGAATGACCCAGTCGACGGCAGCTTTGTCGGTGTTGTGGCGTTTGACGACGTTGATGATCTTGCGGCGCTGCGCCCAGCTTGCCTTGTTCAGCACGTGGATGAGCGGCAGGGTCATCTTTTTTTCCTTGATGTCGATGCCCAAAGGCTTGCCGACATCCGCCGTCCCGTAGTCAAAGAGGTCGTCGCGAATCTGGAAGGCCATGCCGATTTTTTCGCCCATGAGGCGCATCTGCTCGATGAATGGCGCATCGTCAGGCCGCGCGCTTGCAGCTCCGACTTCGCAGCAACTCGCAATCAACGACGCGGTCTTCTGCCGGATGATATCAAAGTACACCGCCTCATCGACATTGAGCTTTCTGGCCTTCTCGATTTGCAGCAATTCGCCTTCAGCCATGAGTTTGACGGCATTGCTGGTAATCTTAAGCAACTGAAAATCGTCATGCTCCATGGACATGAGCAGGCCCTTGCTCAGGAGGAAGTCGCCGATCAACACGGCAATCTTGTTTTTCCAGAGGGCGTTGATGCTGAAGAAGCCGCGGCGTTCGTCGGCATCGTCGACCACATCGTCATGGACGAGGGTGGCGGTGTGGAGCAATTCGATGAGGGCTGCACCGCGATAGGTGCTCGGGGTGATGCCGCCGGCGAGATTGGCACTGAGCAAGACAAACATCGGACGCATCTGCTTGCCTTTGCGCTTGATGAGATACTGCATGATCTGGTCGAGCAGCATCACGCGGCTTTTCATCGCTCCCCGGAAGTACTTTTCAAATTGTACCAATTCCTCGGCGATGGGCGCTTGTATCGTCTCCAATGCGCGTTTTTTCGACATCGCGCCAAAAATAGGTTTTATTTTGGGGAATGCCAGACTGATGATGCAAGTTTAGTCGGGCCGGATGGGTTTGATACAGCTGCCGCAGTGCACAAGTTCACCCACCCATTGCATTCCAAAAGTCCGCTCAGGCCTCGATTTTGACCGCTCAGCGCTGGAATGCTACATTTTGGCATCAAAATCCGCTACCTTCCCATTTGGGTTTTCTTACTGCTGAATTCCAAGAAATGACTGTTCGCCATTGGTTCCTGAGCCTGCTTTTGTTGTCGTGCCAACTTTCCGCCCTACAAGCCAAGTACAAAACTCCGGCCGTTGCGCCTGAATTGCCTTCCATTGTCAATTTCGTTGAAAACAAGGGCCAATGGGATTCCTATATTCGCTATGAAGCCGGCATTCCGGGGGGAAAGGTGTTTTTTGAGGATGGCAAATTGACCTACAACTTGGCCGACCTCAGCCATTTGCACGACGACTATTTTCATTGCCCGACCAACCGTGACCTCACCCCGATCAACTACCGCGGTCATGCATTTCAATTGGTCTTCGAAGGTGCAAGCGCAAATCCCGTCATTTCGCCATCAGAAAAGTATCCGCAGTACAACAATTACTTCATCGGCAACGATCCTTCCAAATGGGCCGGAGCCGTCGGGATTTATGGAGAAATTCGCTACGAAGGCATTTATCAGGGAATTGATGCAATTTTCTATGGTCAAAAGGACGCATTGAAATATGATTTTGTGGTATCTGAGGGATCGGATGCGCAAGAGATTCGTTTGAAATATGAAGGATTGGATGGCATTCGCATCGAAGACGGCGATCTTGTTTTCCCGACGAGCATTGGCACGTTTCGCGAAATGCGGCCCTTTGCCTACCAAATCATCGACGGTGTTCAAGTCGGGGTCGAATGCCATTTCGTCCTCGAAAACAATGTCGTCACGTTCGCCTTCCCGCAGGACTACCGCCATGACCTCGAATTGGTGATCGACCCCACATGGGTGTTTGGTTCATTTACAGGTTCGACGAGCGACAATTTCGGTTATACCGCAACCTTTGATACTGCGGGAAATCTCTACGGAGGTGGCATCGCATTCGGATTGGGCTATCCGACATCGATCGGGGCCTATCAAACCGCGTTTGGCGGCGGCGGCGGACCACCCTTCGGCGGATTGCCCTTTGACATGTCGATCACCAAGTTCAATCCCACAGGCACCGCCATTGTCTGGAGCACATACATCGGCGGCTCCCTCAACGAGCAACCACAATCCCTGATCACCAACGACGCTGGCGAATTGATCATCTACGGCCGTGCTTGGTCCGCAAACTTTCCGACGACACCTGGAGCCTTCCAAACCGTGATGGGTGGCTCCTCCGACATTGTCGTAACCAAGCTCAATGCAACGGGTACCGCCTTGATCGGGTCCACCTACATGGGTGGGACGGCAGATGACGGTCTCAACATCACGACCAATTACGGTCCTGGCATTCAGAGCCTCTACCACAACTATGGCGACGATTCACGCGGCGAAGTCATGCTTGACCCAGCTGGGAACGTGTACATCGCTTCGTGCAGCCAAAGCGGAAACTTCCCAGTGACGCCGGGATGTTTTCAGCCGGCAAGCGGTGGTGCGCAGGATGCAGTTGTGTTTCGGCTGAACCCAACCTTGACAACACTTGGGTGGTCCACCTACCTCGGTGGCAGCGGAAACGATGCTGGCTATTCGATCAAAATCGACGCATCCGGCAATCCCTACGTCGCCGGCGGAACGGAAAGCCCGAATTTTCCTACGACCCCGGGTGTCATTTCCCAGGCCTACAATGGGGCGATCGATGGCTACATCACACGCTTCAATCCAACGGGAACTGCCATTCTCGCAAGTACATACATTGGCACGCCGGACTATGATCAATGCTTTTTCCTGGAAATTGATGCAGCCCAAGACATCTATGTCGTGGGCCAAACGCTTGGCGCCTTTCCGGTCACCCCCGGTGTGTACAGCAATCCGAATGGCAACCAATTCACGGCAAAATACAATCCGACGCTCACCACGACGGCATTCTCAACTGTGTTTGGCAACGGAACGGGAATCGTGGATATTTCGCCGACGGCATTTTTGATCGATCGCTGCGGCTTCATCTACGTGGCGGGATGGGGTGGTGCCGACAACCTGAATTTCACGACACCCACAAATGGTTATACGACCGGCCTGCCGACGACCGTTGGGGCCTTCCAAACGACAACCGACGGCAGCGACTTTTACATTATCATCCTCACGCCGGATGCCTTGGCGTTGGAGTATGCGACCTTTTATGGTGGCCCCTTCAGCGCCGAACATGTCGATGGGGGCACAAGCCGGTTTGACCGCCAATTGCGCATCTATGAAGCCATTTGTGCAGGTTGCGGCGGCAATTCCGACCTGCCGACCACACCGGGTGCCGTTTCGCAGACCAACAACAGCAGCAACTGCAACCTGGGCGTTTTCAAATTCCAATTTGATCCGCAGGATGTGTTTGCCGCCTATATCGCGCAGACCTTCGATTCTTGCGCACCCTTTCCCGTTTCCTTCACCAACAACAGTAATGGCGGCGTTTCCTATATCTGGGACTTTGGCGACGGGAGTCCGACGGTCACGACCGTCAATGCCTATCACCTTTACACCCTGCCCGGAACCTATACCGTTACCTTGATCGCGGTCGACAGCAATAGCTGCAATATTTCAGATACCGCAGTGGCCACGGTGACGGTATTTGCCAATCCACTCGCCTTGGCGGGCGGCTCGGATACGGTTTGCGCCGGCGGCGATGCGCAATTGCACGCAGGCGGAGGAGCAACTTATGATTGGTCACCCGGGGGAACCTTAACTGACAGCACGATTGCCAGTCCGATCGCAAGCCCGGTGCAAAACACAACCTACAGCGTAACCGTGATCGACAGCAACGGCTGCCGCGACACGGCGTATGTCGATGTCTTTGTCACGTATTATTTTGCCGATGCCGGTCCGCCGAGTTCATTCTGCGAAGGTACCGGCGGGGCGCAATTGAACGCTGGGAACATCTTCGGAGGAACGGGACCTTTTTACTATACTTGGTGGTGCGATTCGACGAATACCTTCTGCGGATTGGATTCCACCTTTGACGATGATCCGATGGCCAATCCGAGTCAGACGACCATGTATTATTTGCAGGTGAGCGATTCAAGGGGTTGCCTCTCCGAGATCGACAGTGCCTTGGTCGAAATTTTGCCCGTCCCCATCGCCGATGCAGGACCCGACCAATACATCTGTCAGCAGCCTGCGCCGGGAGCCATCCTCCAAGGCAGCTTTTCCAATGCCCCCGGACCTTTTCAATTTTACTGGATGCCAGGCTTGGGGTTGAATGACAGCACGATCTTGAATCCGCATGCACGGCCGGATACGACAACGATTTACACCCTCGTCGGCATCTCCGCCAATGGCTGCACGAGCGCACCGACCACCACCGACACGCTCTCGACGGTGACCGTGCATGTACAGCCACGCCCGATCGCGGACGCGGGACCGGACATCCATACCTGCTTGGGCGACACGACCGTGATCCAAGGCCTCGGATATGGAGCCGGCCCCAATTACAATTTCCAATGGACGCCGTATGTCGGATTGAGCGATTCCACCGTTCCCAATCCGATTGCTTCGCCGCCATTCACCCACATTTACACCCTCGTGGTCTGGAGCAATGGTTGCCCGAGCTACGGCGACTCTATGACCTTCTGGGTACATACCCTTCCCACCCCGAGCGCGGGCAACATCCGCGAAATCTGTCTGGGGGACACTGCCTTCTTGGATGCCTTTGCTGCGGGTGACAGTTCGGCGAGCTACACCTATCAATGGACGCCGACCACGGGCCTCAACAATCCGACGCTGGAAAATCCAGCAGCAAGCCCGGACTCCTCGACTTGGTACTACTTGGTGGCCACGAGCAGCTGGGGCTGCGAAAGTCCGCTCGACAGCGTCTGGGTCAAACTCAAGCCAACGCCGCAAGCCGAGGCCGGACCGGTGCAAACCATTTGTGCAGGGGATTCGGTCGTGTTGCAAGGCAGCTATTATTATGCCGCTACCGACAGTGCGATTCCTTCGGAGATTTGGTACACTTGGATTCCGGCAACCAATATCAATGACACCACCCTCGCACAGCCGACGGTCTGGCCAACGCAATCGACGATGTACCATTTCGCCGTGCGCAACAATACCTGCGAAACCTACGACTCGGTCTTAGTGATCCTGAGTCCCGGCTTGGGCAGCTTTGCCGAAGCCGACACATCTATTATATGTGGTGGCGACTCCGTACAATTCCACGCCGGCGGCGGATTGGGGAATGCACAGATCGTTTGGGTGCCGAGCAACGGACTGAGCGACCCCAATAGTTTTGATCCGATGGCCGCGCCCGAGCGACTCGACGACCTACACTGCCTTCATCAGCGAGGGAGGTTGCACGGAATCCATTGTGGTGCAGCTGAATGTGATTCCGCCCACCGACGCCTCCTTTACGAGTTCCGAAGAAGAGGGCTGCCCACCGCACGCGGTCAGCTTTACGGACTTGAGCGGCAATGCGACCTTGCATATCTGGAACTTTGGCGACGGTTCGCCGGTGAGCAACAGCCCGCATCCGATCCATACGTACACGCGGCCGGGCGATTATGTGGTCACGCATACGACTGCGACCGTGGGCGCCTGCGAAGACGTAGCCACGAGCGTGACCGTGCATGTGCGCGACACCGTCGTGGCCGATTTCCGAAGTGAGCCCGATTTTCCGACGACGATGATTTTTCCCGATCAGCAGTTGTTTCTTTATGACCAAACTGTCGGGGCTTCGCAACTGTTGTGGGACTTCGGAGATGGCATTTTCAGCGAATTGACCAACCCCGTACACAGCTACACGGAATTGGGCCAATATTTCGTGACCCTCACGGCTTGGTCAGGCGAAGGCTGCATCAGCCGCGTTGTGCATGGACCTTTTACCCTGATCGAGGGGGGTGTTTTCCTGCCGAATGTCTTCAGCCCGAATGGCGATGGCCTCAACGATGGCTTTGTAACACTTTATACAGGTTCGCAGCCTTTTACGATGTCAATTTTTGACCGGTGGGGGGCGCAGCACTTCAGCACCCGCAACAAGCTCGAGGCTTGGGACGGCAGCAACAAAAACGGGGAACCATTGCCCGATGGCGTCTATTTCTTCAAGGTGACCATCGGCGAAAAGGAATATGTGGGGCAAGTCACCTTGGTGAGGTAGAATTTGGTGACCTGTTCCTTCGAATGGGTTGCTTCAAAAGTCCAATTTGCTTACCTTGATTGAATGAAAAGCACATTCTTGTTTGCCCTGCTGATCCCGGTACTGTTTTTTGCCACCTGCAAAGGCGGCAGCAGCCCGACCACACCCTTTTCAACCCCGGAAGCAACGTTTGAGACCATGGTCACCGCGATCAAGGCCAAGGACTTGGACAAATACACCCAATGTTGGTATCCGGAGAGGTTGGAGCGCGAAAGCGAAGTGAACAAAATCAAAGAAGATCCGTCAACCTGGGACGAATTGGGTGCCATGTTTAAGGGTTCGCTCAAGTTGAAAGAGACCGGGGAGCGCTCAGAAGACGGCAAAACGGTCAAAAAATTCCAGGTCAATTCGCCGGATGTGGAAAATGGAATTGGTGCGATCACCCTGATCCAAGACGGCGACAAATGGTTGATGTATTCTTGGTAAAAGGGTCTACGGACGGTCGCCATTCGAAGGCATTCTCAACCCAGCCTCAAAACCTCCTTGCCTTAAAACGGATCACTCGTCCAATGAAATTCTCCTTGGAGTAGTGGCAATTTGCGCCAATCCATCATTTTTAATTCGACGGCGAGCGTATCGGCATTCATCAGCCCGGAAAGTTGCAGGGTTGAATCGCTGCGCGTGACATATTCGAAGTCCCCGAAGGCGAGCGTTGCAGGATCCAAAAACCGGATTTGTTTTGCGGCGGTGTCCCATTCAAGCACGTAGTCGTGGATTTTGTCGTCCATGGTTTGAATGTCAAAAAAGCCTTTTCGGTGAACGAAAACGCGGCGCCACCGACTTTCCATTCGCAAGTCCGGCGCCAATGAGTCGCCATTCCTGACAAATTCGGTGACTTTGTACGCTCCATGGAACGGCGGACGGGGTGCAAGGTCATCGTTGAAATTGCCGGTGGAAACGTAAGGCGCCAAGGCGTCAAAAAGCAAAATGGAGACCACGAAGGTTTTGGCAGCGATGTGGGCAATCCGGCGCCATCCCGGATGCCATTGCGGTTCCCAAAGTTTCGTCACTTGACTCGGCCTACCAAGGAAGAAATCCCATACCCGCAGTCCCGACGGGGCAATCAGCACCGCTAACAAAACGCACAAAAACATCGAAAAAACCTTGACAGAGATGTCAAAACTCAAGTTGATCGCCAGCACATTGGCCATGATGCCAAGCCCAAGCAAGGCACCCACCAAGGTGGTGCGGCGTCCAAGCAGAAGCAATCCGGCAAGAACTTCCAAGCTGCCCGTAAAAATCGAATAGCTGCGCGAGGTGCCCATCGTGCTCCAGAAAAGCAGGTCACGTGGCACTTCGCCGAGGTCGGTGTAAAGCGTCACGGGCTCCGGCAAATAAAACTGAAATTTGAAGACCTTGACCAGGCCATAGGTGAGCATCGCGGTCGCGAGAAAGTACCGCACTCCGACCCGAAACAGGTAATGCGCTTGAGAATAGGCCCCTCTTTTGCGGTCAAACCAGGACCAAATTCCCGTTCCAACCAACGCGAAAATCACTGTATTGGCGACGTGTGTGTACAGTAAAACGCCGTCGTTTGCGATTTCGGGAAGGTATTTAAAGGAAATACCCCAAAGATGAAGCGCAGCCCAATCGGCAAGCATCATGGTAATCGGCGACAGCAACACCCCGAAATCCGGAAGATACGGCCGGTGGTAGGGAAATGTCAGCAGCAGCATTCCCAGCAAAAGGAAAGTAAAGCGGAACAAAATCCGCTGCCACAAAGGCCAAGTAGCATGTGTACTGTCTGACATTGTCAATGCCCGCCGAAACGATCCGGACGGATTCACATCAAATTTGGCGCATTTTGTGCAATGCTGCATCCCGGAAGTTGGCTTCTGCGCACAGAAAAAATTTCGTTTATACGAAAGCTATGAAGGCATTCGTTGGAGGATTGGTAGGTGATCGATTACTCCTTTCGCCCGAAAGAATCATGAAAAATTCCATCTGTCTCTTGTTGCTCCTGCTCGTCGGAACGACAATGGCCCTGGCACAAAACAAAAGGACCTACGTCCCGAAGCCGGCCAATGGCCCGATGTTTGAACCCATGACCGTGTACGATCCTCAGGAAAACGCCCCCTTGGAGGATTGGAGAAAATACCAACTCGGTGACTGGGTGAATCAGATCAAGGAGCATTTCTGTGAAACGCAAGCCTTGGCCTCACTTGAAAACAGTGCGCAAGAAGCAATGAAAAGATCGGAAAACTTAATCCCGCGGCAAACCAAAGACCATCCGCAGCATCCTTTTGGATTGAATCCCGCAGGATTTACTGTACCATTTCCATGAAAATTGCGTTCTTCGTAAAAGATGGTTTCAACCGTTCAACAGTTTTGAATTTCAAGATGCGTACACATCATCTCCTTTTTCTCGCGCTGCTGCTTCTGGCAAGTTTTGCCCAAGCTCAGACCCGCAAACTTGCGCACCGCAGCCATGCGGGCAGCCCCAATACGTTTGCGATGCTCATGGACGACGATCATGGCGGCGGCCCTGTTCCGGAGAAGGTGCAGGAGGTTTATTATCTCGAACCCTGGATCATCAAAATCCGGAAGCATTATGAGCAGGTGGCCAAACAAAACGGGCCAAAGGTCGAAACGAAGAGCGGTTCACAAGACAACAAGGAGGTGAAGGAAACCTCCGAACCTGCCAAGGCACCTTTGGATTCATTGCCACAAAAACCGAAATCGGTGCCAAGGGCAGGCAAGTCGGCCACCATCGGCGTGGCGGTTCCAGCAACTCAGCTTGAAGAAACCTCCGCACTCGAAATACCGCGTGTGCGGCTTGCGAAGGCGACACTGAACCCAACCCCAAGTTCTGGGCTCAACCTTTGGCTATTGGCGGGCATCATCATCGCCTGCGTGGCACCCTGCGTACTCCTGCTATCCGGCGGGCTAAGAAGCAAAAACTAAGCAATCATTGGCGAAGAAGCCGTGAAGGGGGCAAAAAAAAGGCCGCCAAGAATGCCATTATCAACAGTGGGCAATCCTTAGGCGGCTTTTCAACAGAGAGGTATGACCAAATCCGTCAACCAATTATCAATCAGAAAAGACAACTTCAAAGGAGGCTGGGAAACATTATCCCTACCTCGGAACGCTAAAACTCGGCGACCTTGTGAAATTTCCCCGGCACGAACGCATCTTTAACAACGAATCCGCGCCAAGGACACTCCAAATATTTGTGGTTCTTAGGAGGTCGCCTTTAAGCCAATTGGCTTGAAAGAATATTAGAAAAATTGCATCTCCGCTACAAAAAATCAACAATTATTCTAGGCTGTACTGAAATTCAAACCCTAAACGGTGCAGCTATGAAAGCGAAACTGCAAAAGATCCGAGATGAAGGGCTGAAATCGAAAGAACGTGAGTAAATCAGCGAAAATGCAGTTGCAAGATGAGCAAGTACCCGGAAACAGAAAACCAAACTTTTTGTTGGAAGTAACCAAAAAAAGCTATATCTTCAACCATTAATTCATTCATTTAAAGTGGATTAACCCTCAACCAACTCGGCCACTGGGCATAAAATCGTGAAAGGCAGTTTAGTACATGCCATCATTGCGAGTCTCGATGAAAAATCGAGGAGGAAATTCCTTGCCTCGAGACCAGCAAACAAGGATTGGGAGCAAATTTCCCAGCTTTTCCGATTGTTGGCCAAGCAAGATCAGTACAGTGAGGCGGCCTTATTGGGAGGTACCGGACAGACAAAGCGCGTCAAAAACATCCAAATTGAGCAGCTAGGGCAAGAATTGGTGTCATTTATCGGCGAAGGAAAGCCGGATGTGATCGTGCACCAAATTTTGGCAACAGCACCGCACGTCATTGAAAACCGACTCGAGCGGCAGGCTGTAGAGCTTGTCGAATGGGGGATTTCATTGGCCGAATCTTCGGAAAACTACCATGCCGTGCAGGCACTTTGGCGACTTGCCGAACTTTTCCCAGAGCCACGGCCGCAATTTCGCGGCATGACTTACGAGCATGCGCTTGCCTGCGCAGGCAATTTGATTGGCTATCGGCAAATTGAAGTGCGCCTTCGGCAAACGCCAACGATCCCTGACCTGGAGGAACGAATCGCCATTTTGGAAGAAATTGAGGCATCACCCTTGCTGGAAAGTCCCGGTATGGCGCTGAGCTACGAGGCACGGCTCCTGTATTGGCGTATTAAGGCGATCTGTAAGTATCTGGTAAAAAATTATGGCGCCGCCATCGCCCCACAGACCAATTTGGTCGCGGTGCTTGCGGAGAGAACAGAAGCAGACCCGGAAATTGCAAGAAGGTGGATCAAGGAATCGGGAACTTTGGCAGCGCTCCACGGCGTGATGAACAATTTTGATTTGGCAAAAATGGTATGGAATGACATTTCAACTTTTGAAACGCCGACCCTTACCCTTCACTGCGAAAAAATCAAACAGATGTTCCCGGCGATGATCACCGTGGGAATGGACACAGGAGATGAGCTGTTTACCGAGCAAGCAGTTGCTACCGGATTGTCTCTGATGAAATCTAGTCCGCACCTTTTCTCAGTTGGCCTTCAATGTGATGTTTTGTTTCATTGTGCCAGCTATTTTATTGCCTCCAATCGAGTAGATAAGGCCACCAAAATACTCTATAGGTTACGCGGGTTCCAGAAATCGAATTTCAGGCAACCTGTTTATGCGATGACGAAGGCTTTGGAAATCATTTTGGAAATCGAATTGGGGGCCCATGATGATGCGATACGCCTTTGCAAAAACCTGCGTATGTCCAAACATGATCGATGCGTGCCCGGATTGGGAGTTGGATTGCAAATTTTGGCAGCAGTGGCAGCATCCATTAGTCAGCCGGGATTCAGGTGGTCACAGATTTCCGCAAATTCGCAATTCCAAAAGATGGTCCAAGACCTCGAAGGCCAACCTGTATTGGACTATTTCAATCTGGTGGCCTGGATTCAGTCAAAGGCAATTGGGCACCCGATGATGAAACAACTTCACCATCGGGCATATCCAAACGGGTAATTGTAGATTTACAGATTTGCGATCAAGACCGTATCGGTTGAGCCATCGGCATTCATCACCACCACCGAATAACCCTCAGAAACCACATCAATGGTTACCCGGCCGATTGCGTACATGTCTACCAATTCATTGTAGGTGAAATTTACGTGGTCTTCTACCTGATGTAAAATCGCCGTAACGGTAGACCACGGTAGTTCGGTTTGCTCCGCGGCGCAGGATGCCATCATTGGCCTCGCCTGAACGGCTGCGGTGGTCAATGTCAAACAGCAAAATAGGGCAAATAGAGTACAATTACGTTTCATGGTACAAACGTTTAGGGGTTGAAAATCAGTATGAGCCAGCCGACAAACCCATGAGGAGGGAGCGGCAAGTTTAAGATAAGAAATTGGTCACAAATCCCACCATACCACCTTGGCGGCCTGACGAATTTCCATTCAATTACGCGTAAGATTCTGGGCTAGTTTTAAGCTCGTTACTGACTTAGCCGCGCTCGACTTCGTAAGCATGTCGCGCATCGTCATTGGCCTCGCGCCCAGCGCGATCTTGTGCGAGCGCCTGCATGATGCGCACGATGTGGGCACCAATTTCTTCCCCCTTGTTGAGCAACATCAAATGCGTGCCCCCGCGCACCGGAATGCAGTTGCGAATGTACCGGATCGGAAATATGCGGTCTTGGTCGCCATGAATATGAAAAAGTCGCGGAGTATGCGCTTCATGACGCCAATTCACGGCTTGGTGGATCGCCCAATCGGTATGTACAGGATCCAAATCCGATTTCATGAGGTGAATGAATGCGTGTTCTGCTGGCGTTTGAGGGTCATTCATCCATTTGTAGGCGAATCCAAACTCCTTGCCGATCTCCGTGGGCACCAATTTGTGAAGGCTGAAGGAAGATGTCAGCCACATGCCCAAAGGCCGTTCGCGGAAACTTTTGATGCTTGAAATGAGAATGACCGTGGCTTCGGGCAGCAGCTTGGCCATCTCCTGCGCAATGAGCCCGCCAAACGAATAACCCACCAAAACCGGTGAGGTGTCCCCGTCCAACCTTGCCACCATCCTTGCAGCATAAGCCGCAATCCGCTCATTGGCCTTGGGTCGCATCCAATCCAAATAGACCTTTTCGTAGCCGGGCAAATGCAACTCGGCAAACACCCTGCGGTCGGTCGCCACCCCTGGAATCAAGTAAACTCTCTGTTCCATAGCCGATGTTACGGATTTTGAAGGAAAAGGTGAAATTTTGGTGCAAAACCTGCCTTCAAACCCCGCCTAAAGCCCAAAAAAATTGCGCCCTACCATTTGGCGGGGCGCAATTTCTCAACGAAGTTCAATCTAAAACAGGATGCCTCAAGCTTCAAAGTAGAAGTACTTTTCTTTTGGACCCCTGTATTCGGAACTGTATCCATTGTGGCGCAACAGCACAATGTGAAGCCTGACGATGTAAACACAAGTATGGTCAGGCCTTGGCGTAATCGTCACCAATGGGCTATGGACAGCTGCAATGCCGGGCCGTGGCACATTGTTCACGAGCAACAAATGGTTGCCCGGATTGGTGACCGGCGCACCGCCCGATGGCCAGGCATAGAAGGTGCCATCCGCACTGTGGGCAGTCAGCGTCGCAGACCCGAGATGCGAATGATAGACCGTGTAGGCAACATTCACATCCTCCTTGCTGAAGGCCACGCAGTCGCCAACAAAGGAATTGCCCCGCTTCAAGGCCAATTCATAGTGTGGCGCAGCATTGCTCACGACCATTGCATTGAGGGTGATTCCATTTCCCGGACGGGGATCGCCCGTGACACGGTCCTTGGTTTCGAAACGGATGGCAACTTTTGGAATGCTGAAGCGGTTCCCGACAGGAAATTCATCGCCAATCTGCAAACCGACCGGCCCAACGGGAGCCTCGCCCACTGACAAGGAAACCGTATTGAAGTTCATCAATTGATTTCCATCGTTGGCCCAACCATAGTCGCCAACATTGACGCTGATCGCCGAGAGGCCGTTGGCAATCCGGTTGGCATTTGCGGTCACCAAGGCACGCGACGCAGCGTTGGTCACATCGACCCAGCCTTGTGCATCCACATCCTCAGCAGCCATCGTCACGCCGACCGACAGGTAGCTGAACGTGGGGAAAGCCGTCCATTTGTAGAGCGTACCAAGATTCGCGCCCGGCACAAAGAGTCCGGGGCCAAATTCGCCGAGGCTCCCGCCGATGATCGCGGCATTGGGGCTGTCAAATTCGGCAGCGGGCGTAGCAGCAAGGGTGTTGCCACGTGTGCTACGGACAATGCGGAATCGGTAAAGCGGGCAATCTGCACGGGTTGGATCCGGAACTTGACCATTGAGCGAACTCTGGCTAAAGATCGCATACTTCCGGCCACCCAAATCAGCATAACCTTCGTCGTCAAACGCATGCGGATTGTCTTCGGTGGAAATCGGAAATGCCGTTCCTACTTTGTTCCAAACGGGGTCAATCGGTGCTGTCCCGGGTGGAATCGGCAGTTCGACACAGAATGAGAAGCAAGCACAATGACCCACGTCTTTGCGTCCGGGCTTTTTGCCATCGGCACGAGTCTCCTTGAGCAAAGGCGTGCCATCGGCGGCCTCTACGACAAAATAGACATCCGGCCCGAGCGTACCGCCAAACGGCGTCTCGACATTGATGCCGATCCAAGAGAGGAAGGTCCGCTTGAAGTCGATCGAATGGTAGTAGATCGTAAAGCGACCATCCGAATTGGTCGTCGCCGTTCCCAGCACATCGTCGGTGATCACATCGGCATCCATCGCCTTGACTTTGACGCCGCGGGCAGGGACGTCTCTGCTTTGGCAGATGGTGATGCGGCCACAAATCACCCACAGGTCAAACCATTCGAGCAGGCGGCACCAAAATGCCTTGGGGATGATGTAGTCCCACTGAAACCTTGCGATTTGCTGATCTTGGGAATATTGCCAATTGGGCAAAATCGTCGTCAAATAGACCAAAACGGGGCCTCGTTCCGATTTACCCCCGTCAGGAGCGTCGATTTCTGCCACGATCCGCAAAGGACCTTCGGTGTAACGATCCAACTTGGCCAAATAGTGACCGGTCTCGTCCAACTTCGCTTCGCCGACCAATTGGCCATCCAGCGATTTGACCTCCTCGGCGCTGACCACCCGCAAGGTGTCTTTGGTGTTGGCAGCGAGTTCTGCATAGACCTCACGTGTTGCCTCAACGCGGTAAAACTTGATTTTGGAATGCACAAGGGGATTCCTGCAATCTGTACAAGCCTCGCTGTACAGTTTGCCTTCGATGATAAAAGCCATAAGAATATAGAGGGTTAAGAATTTCTAATCGTGATGGGACAAAAGTCTGGTAATCGGGGGCGCAACAAAAAAGAGAAATTTCAAAATATAAGGTTTTCAAAATGACAAACAATTCGACAAATGATTCATAAATCGTATTTTTGGCGCGATATTGTAGTATCAAAATAAGTATTTCATTCCCATGGCATTGTTTTTTTCTCTTCGCATCCCCAAATGAGTGCCGACCTCCATGCCTTGGTTCAAAGTCTTTCAAAAGCAGAGCGAAAGCAGGTCCGGATGCAAGGCATGCATACAAACGGCAGCCCGAGCAATTATTTGTTGCTGTTGGACGCATTGCTTGGCCAGCCATTTTATAACGAAAAGGATCTGATTGAAAAGTTTGCAGGAACAAAGATGCTCGGCAATTTTTCTGTCGCAAAAGCCTACCTCCTGAGTGCGATTGTAAGGGCAGGGACCCAGCGTCAGGAGGGCAGATCGGTGGAGGCGACACTGAGAAGGCGCATCGACGAGGTCGAATATTTGCTGGAGAAGGGAATGGACCGCCTTGCCCGCAAGGCTTTGGAAAAGGCTCTCCATACTGCGCGAGCCATCGATTTACCTGCCCACAAGGCAGAATTGTTGCGTTGGAAACGCCGATTGGTCAACAAAAACCCGGGAAAAACTCAGCCCGAATTGTTGGAGGAGATCAAGGAGGAGGAATTGCTGGCCTTGGAACAGCAATTGCTCGATGCAAAATTGCGCATCCTTCGGGCGCAGGCACAGACACTCTTTGCAGAGAATGCCTTTGCCCGCACACGTGAAACCCAGGCCCAGCTCACGATCATCCAATCAGATCCCGCCATGCAAGCACCTGCAAGACAATATTCCTTTCATGCCCGACAAACGCGGAATGCGATCCTCTCCATTTGTTACCGCATGCTCGGAAAGGACAGTGACGCCCTTCAGTCGCTAAAAACAGCCTACTCCGAATGGGCACACCGAAAAGATCTCATTCTCACATTTCCAGACCAATACCTGCAAGTGCTCGTAAGTTTCCTTGATGCATGCATCAGCTCAAGAGATTTTGCGCTCTACATCCAAAATGCAGATGCACTTCGTCAATTTCAGTCTTCCGTTCCCAAACTGAATGCCCTTGCCACACTGCTTCGCATCAACTTTGAGTTACGCTATTCCTTGCTCTCAGGAGATTTTGAACATGGTCGCGCTGCGGGAATACATGCCTACGCGGCCATGGAATCCCACGCTCGTGCAGCGGATCCCAGCATTGAAGCCACACTTCTGTATAATCTCAGCTCGTTTCATTTTTTACAGGGAGACTACAAAAAGGCGTTGCAGGCCATTAACTTGATCTTGAACCGGCAGGCCTCCCCCATCCGGCAGGACATTGCGGATGCTGCCCGACTGATGGAAATGGCGATTCATTTGGACTTACACAATTTGGACCTAGTGGAGTCCTTGCAACGCGCCATGCACCGCCGATTGCGCCTTCATCCCCGGATCGAGGACTTTGAAAACATCCTCGTTCGGGGTCTCAAAAAGTGGTGGGAAGCCATTCCTGCGCAGCAGGATGCCATTCTCCGAGAGACATACCGCGAAATTTGGGAACTTGAAGGAGCAGGCAGCATCATTGGTCGGCAAGAAATCCTCTTGTGGCTACGCAGCAAAATCGATGGAATCTCCCCGGCAATCCTCATTCGAAAGGAGGGCCTTGGAGCCTTGAAGCTGTGAGATCCTGGGGTCGCTTGTTGCTTGACGACAACGACTTGGACAAAAAAATTGTAGCTTCGCAGCCTCAATCAACGCATTGCATGTATGGCCACGCTTGAAAACGATATCGTTCCACCGTCCAAAGATCTTGTCCGCGAACTGGCAAAACCGTTTCAAACGTGGTTCAGTCCCCGCATCTACGGGTTTGACAAAATCGAACGCGAGCGTCCGGCTTTGTATGTGAGCAACCACACAATCCTGGGCTTGACCGACGGATTTTTCCTCGGGCTGGAAATGTACCTGCAAAAGGACATCATGCTGCGCCCACTCGTGGACCACATGCATTGGGAGATTCCGTTTTGGCGGCAGCTGATCAAAAACGTGGGCATGGTTCCGGGTACACGTGAAAGTTGTGCCGCGCTCATGGAAGCCGGCGAACATGTACTCGTCTTCCCGGGAGGACGACGCGAAGTCTGCAAACAAAAAGGCGAAGCCTACCAATTGATCTGGCGCAACCGCACCGGATTTGCCCACATGGCCGTGGCCCATGGCTACGACATCATCCCGGTGGCGACCATCGGCGCCGAAGAAATGTTTGACATTCTCGTCGACGCCAAGGATGTGATGAATTCGCCGCTCGGTGCTTGGATTCAGAACTCTGGCTTCGCAGACAAATACTTGCATGGCGGCGAAAACCTTCCGCCCATCGTCAAAGGCATCGGTCGCTCCATCATTCCCAAGCCGCAGCGCCACTATATCATGGTCGGCGAACGCATAAACACGACGCGCTTCAATGGCGAGGCCCAGGACCATGAAGCTTTGGTCGGCGTACGGCAAGAGGTGGAGCATGCATTTGCAAGGATGTTTGAAGATTTGCAGGCTTTGCGGAAAAATGATCAGGACGAGGAATGGTGGCGCAAGATTCTCAAAAACTGGTAAAGGCCTGATCAACAGCCCCGAAACAGCATTCTGTAAAAAATTTTACCGCGCAGTAAGGGACAATCCACCTTCGGATGTCTTGGAGACGTACACCCTACATCTTCAAAGCGTTTGAAAAATGATGCCTTCCAATATCCGGCCCCCGAGCCATGCATGCGCCGCGCGCAATGTAAACTTCATCAACCCTCGGCCCAAATTTGCTTATCTTTCATCCTCCAAATCAGCATTATGAAAGGTAACAAAATCGTGTGGGCAACCTGCCTCCTTCTGCTCAGTCTCTCCATGGGCTGCAAGGAAGAGGTCGAATACGTTGCGCCCGACTCCAGCTTCGGGCTGATCTACGACCAGATTTTTGCGCCGAGTTGTGCGCTGAGTGGTTGCCACCTTGCACCTGTCAAAAAGCGGGACCTGCTTGGCGAACCGCCTTACCTCGCCGGCGAAGCGACCTTTGCTGCGCTGATCAATGTGACGCCGACGCAAACACAGGCTGCTTCGGCAGGTCTCAAACTTGTGATGCCGGGAAATCCCGACTCCAGTTTTCTCTACCAAAAAGTCATCTACGACAGCAGCAACTTTGCATTCGGTGCAAAAATGCCGAGTGGGGGCCTGACGATGACCGCGAATCAAATTCTCTTTTTGCGGCAATGGATCGCTGCCGGCGCCCCGCTCACCGGCCATGTCGCTGACCGCAGTTTAATGCAATGAAATTTCAAAAATCCAGATCCCTTTGATCATGAAACGATTGTCCTATTTATTCCTCCCTGTTTTGGTGCTTGGAATGAGTTTGAATGCTTGCGAAAAGACATTCGACTACAATCCCGCCGATGTCCCCAATGACTTTCCTGCCTTGGCTGCGCCGGCATCGGGCACCGGCTTTCAAATCCATGTTCCGGCATTTCCCGTGCCCGGCAACTTCGAACGCGAATGGTTTATGCGTCTCCCCGTTGGCAATGCCGACGACATTTATGTGAGCAGCTTCCAATCGAAATGCCGTCCGGGTACGCACCACTTGGTCGCCTACGGCTATGAGGACGAAGACGCGCCCTACCAACCGCAAATTGGCGTGATGCGCGACCAAAACCGTTCGGATGGACGCGGAAACTTCCGTGGCGGCATGTTTGGCTCGATCAATTTTTTCACCGCGCAGGCCGAGGAGTTCACGTTGAATTTGCCAGCGGGCATGGCGGTGCACATTCCCGGAGGCGCCACGATGGACCTGAATTCGCATTATTACAACAAGACCACCGAAACCCGATTTGGCGAAGTTTACCTGAACATCAACACTGTCGATTCGAGCCAAGTCAATACGATTTTGTACACGGAGCTGATTGACAATTCCGACGAATTGGTTTTGCCACCGCGGCAGACGACCACGATCACGCACACCGAAATCGCGACCGATCAACACATGATGTTGCATTCGATCACCTCGCACATGCACAAACGCGGGAAGCTCTTCAAGGTATTTGTCGTCGGCGGTCCGCGTGATGGCGAATTGATCCTTGAAGCCGACGATTATCAGCATCCGCCGCAAATCTTCCTTACCAATCCGCTGGAAATCACCCCGGGCATCGGACTGCGCACCGAGATCACCTACGAAAACGAAACCGACCGCGAAATCCGCTTTGGCGTGACGAGCGAAGACGAAATGGGCATCGCATTTTTCCTCTACGCTAAAATCTAACCGCAGATGAAAAAGCATATCCTTTTCCTCGCGATGCTCTGCCTTGTTCAATTGGCAGCGGCACAGGCATCCAGCCCCAACCCATGGGCCGGTCGGTTGGACCTTTTCCACCAAGATTACCTCGGCGAATTTTCCTTCGGGCAGTTGGGCGTGTACGACAAGGTGCACATTCGGCCGGGCGTAAGACTAGGGATCGAACGTAGTTGGCTCACTGGCAACCACTTTCGGCTCTACCAAGATGTGATGCTCGGCTATTACCACAACACCTATGACGAGCGCTCGTGGACTTTTGGGACGGATTTGGGCTTGGAGTTGCGCATCGTGAAGCAACTGCGCGTGGCCATTCCGATCGGCATTCATTACAACAATGCAAAGGCGATCGATGTGCGCTACGAATACAACGGAGAAATGTGGGTGAAGGCCAAAAATACCGATCCCGCGATCAATCGGTTGCAGCTTCAGAGTGGCTTGAACCTTGGCTGGCGATTTTTGCCGGAGTCAGCCCATCCCGTGGATGCCTTTGCGACAGGCAGCATTTCCTTGATCGGCCCTTGGCAGCCGGGTTCGGGGATTCCAGCGCTGGTTTACAAATCCGCCGGATTGGGACTGCGGGTGGGAATCTGAGCGAGAAAGCGATACCTAAAACTCCAACCCCCGGTCTCGAAAATATCGATTAGGGATTTCTCGAATGGGATTTATACCTGCAGAATTTCAACGTCCAAGTCATAAGTGATTCGAAGGATCGTCAAGCAGTGAACTTTGGGTTGAATTTTTGGAGTTCGTAATTCCTTAAAATTGAACATTGAATCTTTTTTGCATGTATCGGTTGGTAACATGTTGTCTGATAGGGTCGAGGCGCTGGGGCGGCTTGGGTGGATGGGCATTTTGTGCTTGTTGCTGCTTGTTGGGTGTCGCAAGGTGGGGGATGAGTTTGACCCTCCTTGCGAATGGTTGCCTGAAGAGCCACGCTTGGGGTGGAACTATCCCTTGGTGGGGAATTCTGTCTTGAGGCCTTGTTTCAATCCGCGGAATCCTGATGAGATTGTCTTTGTGCGTCGCCTCAATGGGAGCAGCGAGGATGAATTGGTGAAGTACAATCTGGTGACGAAGGCTCATCAGGTGCTCTTCACAGGCGCTATTTGGAGCCCTCCTTCTTGGGGGACCAATGGGTGGATCTTGATTGGCTCCTCTGACGAGAACATTTACAAGGTCAAGGAGAATGGGGACAGCCTCACCCAATTGACGACTGAAGGCGGAAAGTTTTTTCCTATGTGGGATCCTGCAGGGGATCGCTTCGCGTGCCAGAACATTGGGCTTGCTCAGGTTGTCTTCTATGATGCCGAAGGCCTACCCTTGGATTCTCTTTTTCATGCTCGCATTGGTGTCTCGTGGAATCATCCCCGCTATTCTCCGTGGCCCTTTGATGATTATGTGTATTTGACGGACATGGTGGCTGATACGTTGATCCCCTTTGTTGCAGCCCCTCCCGCGGATCGTACATGGGCGCTGGGCGCGATCTTCACGAGCGAAAGTCGGTTGGTGGTTTCCTACGTCAGTGGCATGTATGCGATTGACCTGCCTTCCAAAACGGTTACGCTTCTGCGGTCGTCTTGTGACGCGGTCCTGTACCTCGATCCGAGTTATTCCCCGCAAAGGAATCAGTTGCTGTGGTCGAAGTTGTCGAGGAATCCTGTTGGGAGGTCGCTTTATACCACGACGTCATTGGTGCTGACGACGGTGGATGGGGATTGTGAGGAGGAGGTTGTGTTGGCATTTTAGGGTAGGATGAAGGTTTTTTGGATGCTTCTTGCAAGTTCCGAGGGTGTTGAAAAAATGGGCATTT
>JADKCL010000060.1 GCA_016718825.1 Bacteroidota bacterium
GAAATTCGTCGCCGAATCCTGCGTACCGGATTATTCCGGTCCGGTGGTCTACTGCAGCGATGCTTTTGCCGGCCTGAAGGCGGTACGCGAGTTCGAAGAAGGGAAACTGCAGTCGACCCGGTATGACAGCGCGGCTGCGGTCCAGCCGATGAAGCCCGGCGTACGCGACACGGTCCTCGATCGGACCAACCCGGTGCCCGCACCACCGTTCATCGGCCTGCGCTACGTGCAGGACATCGACCCGGCGAAATTATTTCCGCTGGTCAACACCCAGGCCCTGTTTCGCGGTCGTTGGGGGTACCGGCGCGGCAAGATGTCGGCAGCGGAGTACCGGCAGTTGATCGACGGAACTGTCCAGCCCCTGTACGAACAACTGCAGCACCAATCGCTCGAGAAGGGGTGGATTCAGCCCAAGGTGGCGTACGGGTATTTCCGCTGTCACGCCAGGGAAGGATTCCCTGCACGTCGAGGCAGACGGCAGGAGTATACGTTTGCTTTTCCCGCGTCAGGCGGAAGCGCCTTTCCTGTGCATCGCCGATTATTTCAAGTCAGCGGAAGAGGGTGCGGGGACGTGGCCGGCTTTTTTGTTGTGACCATCGGCGCGCAGATCGGCGAGGAAACCGCCCGGCTGTACCAGGAAAACGCGTACCATGACTACCTCATGCTGCACGGCTTCAGCGTTGAGGTCACGGATGCCCTGGCGGAGTACTGGCATGGCGTCATGCGTCGTGAACTGGGCATCGGGGGGGGGGTGAAGGATGTGCAGGGAGCCGTTACCCAGGAGTATCAGGGGTCCCGTTCTGGCTTTGGGTACCCGGCCTGTCCGGATCTCGACGTGCACCGGCCACTGTTCGAGTTCCTCAAGCCCGAGGCGATTGGCATCACCCTGACCGAAAACATGCAGATGGTCCCCGAACAGACCACCTCGGCCATCGTCGTCCATCACCCCCAGGCCAAATACTTTGCGGTGTAGCCAAATGTCAGCAACCGATACCGAACGGTATATCTGCGCCAACTGTGGGTATGTCTATGATCCTGCGGTCGGCGACCCGATGAACACGGTCCTGCCCGGAACGCCCTTTACCGATCTGCCGGAAGCGTGGGTCTGCCCATGTGCTATGCGTCGACAGACCAGTTCGATTTGCTGGATTAAGAACAACATTCTCCGCCCGGCCATTCCGGGCGCTCAGATTTGAGTGGTACATGTCCGAAGAAATCGACAATCTGACCGTCAACTACGAGGAGGACGGGGTTCTTGTCGTCAAGGAACTGGACAGGGAGGTGCTGAGCAAAGGCGCCTGGGCAACAATCGTCTTCCGGTACCAGGAACTCGACCGGCAGGCCGGCACCTATGGCCCCGATAAGTTCACCATACGACGCTACCAGAAAAGGAACGGCCAGTTCCAGGCTAAGTCAAAATTCAACATTTCCAGCAGGGCGCAGGCGGAAAAAGTCGTTGAAACCTTGGGGAAATGGTTGGCCAAGGAGTAGTGGACGGAAACCACTTCGGTCAATTTGGTTTTTCGAAAAAACAGACGGTTGCCGTTCGTTTCCATAGTGCCCAAATGATCCAACGATTCAAAAAACATATTTCTTATTACGACGTCTCTCCTAGCGGGGGGGCCCCCTCGCCGCCGTGACCCCTCCACAAGAAGCGGAAGAAAAAGATCGGCAAGCTGATTTTGTTTTTGACAGAAACGGAAAAACAAGCATGCGCCCATCCAGCTCAGCGCGGCCAAGTGTTCTTGAGAATTGATCTTTGAAAACTGAACAGTAAAAGAGCGGGCCAAGTAGTATTGGTTTGAATTGGAGAGTAAAAAGTCCAATCGTAGTGACTGGCTAGGATATTAAACTGGAGAGTTTGATCCTGGCTCAGAACGAACGCTGGCGGCGTGCTTAACACATGCAAGTCGAACGCGAAAGCGGCTTCGGTCCTGAGTAAAGTGGCGCACGGGTGAGTAACGCGTAGATAACCTGTCTTCGTGTCTGGAATAATACACCGAAAGGGGTACTAATACCGGATAATCTTGCTTTTCATAAGTTTTGCAAGCAAAGGTGGCCTCTGACTTAAGCTACTGCATGAAGAGGGGTCTGCGTACCATTAGCTAGTAGGTGGGGTAATGGCCTACCTAGGCGACGATGGTTAGCGGGTCTGAGAGGATGATCCGCCACACTGGCACTGGAACACGGGCCAGACTCCTACGGGAGGCAGCAGTGAGGAATATTGCGCAATGGGGGCAACCCTGACGCAGCGACGCCGCGTGAGTGAGGAAGGCCTTCGGGTCGTAAAGCTCTGTCAAAGGGAAAGAAATGCATAATGGCTAATACCTGTCATGTTTGACGGTACCCTTAAAGGAAGCACCGGCTAACTCCGTGCCAGCAGCCGCGGTAATACGGAGGGTGCAAGCGTTGTTCGGAATTACTGGGCGTAAAGGGCGCGTAGGCGGTTTGATAAGTCAGATGTGAAAGCCCACGGCTTAACCGTGGAAGTGCATTTGAAACTGTCAGACTTGAGTATCAGAGGGGAAAGTGGAATTCCCGGTGTAGAGGTGAAATTCGTAGATATCGGGAGGAATACCGGTGGCGAAGGCGACTTTCTGGCTGAATACTGACGCTGAGGCGCGAAAGCGTGGGGAGCAAACAGGATTAGATACCCTGGTAGTCCACGCTGTAAACGATGTCAACTAGATGTAGGGGGTGTTGATCCCCTCTGTGTCGCAGCTAACGCATTAAGTTGACCGCCTGGGGAGTACGGTCGCAAGATTAAAACTCAAAGGAATTGACGGGGGCCCGCACAAGCGGTGGAGTATGTGGTTTAATTCGATGCAACGCGAAGAACCTTACCTGGTCTTGACATCCCGGAAATCCCTTGGAAACTTGGGAGTGCTTCCATTAGGAAGAGTCTGGAGACAGGTGCTGCATGGCTGTCGTCAGCTCGTGTCGTGAGATGTTGGGTTAAGTCCCGCAACGAGCGCAACCCTTGCCTTTAGTTGCCAGCAGTTCGGCTGGGCACTCTAAAGGGACTGCCGGTGTCAAACCGGAGGAAGGTGGGGATGACGTCAAGTCCTCATGGCCTTTATGACCAGGGCTACACACGTACTACAATGGCCGATACAAAGGGCAGCGACACTGCGAGGTGAAGCCAATCCCATAAAATCGGTCTCAGTCCGGATTGGAGTCTGCAACTCGACTCCATGAAGTTGGAATCGCTAGTAATCGCGGATCAGCATGCCGCGGTGAATACGTTCCCGGGCCTTGTACACACCGCCCGTCACACCACGGGAGTCGGTTGTACCAGAAGCAGTTGAGCTAACCGCAAGGGGGCAGGCTGCCAAGGTATGGCTGGTAACTGGGGTGAAGTCGTAACAAGGTAGCCCTAGGGGAACCTGGGGCTGGATCACCTCCTTTATAAGGAAAGATACAGGCATTGCCTGTATGGGATCAACCCCGCTTTATTTACTGTTCAGTTTTGAGAGATCAAGGGCATGGGCCTATAGCTCAGCTTGGTTAGAGCGCACGCCTGATAAGCGTGAGGTCGGTGGTTCAAGTCCACCTAGGCCCACCAGGCATGGCCAAGAGTGGGGGTGTAGCTCAGCTGGGAGAGCGCCTGCCTTGCACGCAGGAGGTCATCGGTTCGATCCCGTTCACCTCCACCATAGTAAAAGAGTAAGGTTGGATGTTGAGTGTCAATTCAACATTCAACTTTAAGCTTTTAACGAAGTTTTTTGATCTTTGACAATTGAATAGCAGGGTATTTAAACTGTAGACTCGATACTGGTGCAAGTGGGCCTTAGGACCGCACGAGGCATCACACCAAGCGTTTAGAGCTAACTTAGTTTAAAAAGACTTATGGTTAAGCTACTAAGGGCTGACGGCGGATGCCTTGGCACTAGGAGGCGATGAAGGACGTGGAAAGCTGCGATAAGCTTCGGTGAGCTGCTAACAGGCTTTGACCCGGAGATTTCCGAATGGGGCAACCCGGCAGAGTTCAAACTCTGTCATCCATTACTGAATACATAGGTAATGGAAGCGAACGAGGGGAAGTGAAACATCTCAGTACCCTCAGGAAAAGAAATCAATTGAGATTCCGCAAGTAGTGGCGAGCGAACGCGGAATAGCCCAAACCCATAGGCTTGCTTTATGGGGGTTGTGGGGCCCCGACATGGGATTGAGGAGAGATAGCGGAATGGTATGGAAAGGCCAATCATAGACGGTGATAATCCGGTACGCGAAATCTTGAAACACCCTAGGGTGTCCCCGAGTACCACGAGACACGTGAAACCTTGTGGGAATCTGGGAGGACCATCTTCCAAGGCTAAATACTCCCTAGTGACCGATAGTGAACCAGTACCGTGAGGGAAAGGTGAAAAGAACCCCGGGAGGGGAGTGAAATAGAAACTGAAACCGTCAGCTTACAAGCAGTTGGAGCATCCATGTGATGTGACAGCGTGCCTTTTGCATAATGAGTCAACGACTTACCCTACGCAGCAAGGTTAAGCCGGCAGGTGTAGCCGTAGCGAAAGCGAGTCTTAACAGGGCGTCAAGTTGCGTGGGGTAGACCCGAAGCCGGGTGATCTATCCATGTCCAGGGTGAAGTCTCGGTAACACGAGATGGAGGCCCGAACCATTGTAGGTTGAAAACTGCTTGGATGAGGTGTGGATAGGAGTGAAAGGCTAATCAAACTCGGTGATAGCTGGTTTTCTCCGAAATATATTTAGGTATAGCCTCGCGAGTTGACTGACGGAGGTAAAGCACTGTTTGGGCTAGGGGTCCCACCGGATTACCAACCCCATACAAACTCCGAATGCCGTCAAGTTCTATCGCGGGAGTCAGACTGTGGGAGATAAGTTCCATGGTCGAGAGGGAAAGAGCCCAGACCGTCAGCTAAGGTCCCTAAACTGCACTAAGTGGAAAAGGAGGTGAAATTGCTTAGACAACTAGGAGGTTGGCTTAGAAGCAGCAATCCTTTAAAGAAAGCGTAATAGCTCACTGGTCTAGTGAATTTGCGCCGAAAATGTAACGGGGCTTAAGTGCAGTACCGAAGCTACGGATCGAAATTTCGATGGTAGGAGAACATTGTGTAGGCCTGAGAAGGTGCATCGTGAGGTGTGCTGGAGGTATCACAAGAGCTTATGTTGACACGAGTAGCGAAAATGAAGGTGAAAAACCTTCACGCCGAAAGTCTAAGGTTTCCTGAAGTTAAGTTAATCTGCTCAGGGTTAGTCGGCCCCTAAGGCGAGGCTGAAAAGCGTAGTCGATGGGAAACGGGTTAATATTCCCGTACCGCTGGTGTGGATATAGTACAAGGGGGGACGGAGAAGGATA